>NZ_JAMYKT010000043.1:0-27672 GCF_040317515.1 Mesorhizobium sp. M1428 | reverse complement strand
GTGGCGGAGGCAAGCTGGGTTTGGCCGGCCCTGACGGGCGTCAGGGCGGCTCCGCCACATAATCTCGCTCGACGCATAAGAATGGATCCGAGCCGGCATCGCGCACCAGTGCCAAAAGGCCGTCGGGACCTTTTCTAAAATCGACGGGATGACTGGCGAGCAACACCTTCACGCCAGCCGGGATCATGCCTGGCGAACCGCCCGGATAATCCGCACCAGCTGCTCCTCATTGATATCGGCGCCGGCGCGAATGACCACGCCACCCAGCTCGATCTCCACCGACGCAGACGCTGTCGGCGTGACCTCGACAAAGCCGAGCCGCTCCGCATCCCTGTGTGGCGTGACCGCACCGCTCTTGATCGCCTTGCTCCGCCAGCCGAACAGCTGGGCCGGCGCCATCCCCGCCTGTCTGGCAATGGCCGATACATTCGCGCCCGGCTTCAGTGTCGCCTCGATCAGCCGCGACTTCGCTTCCGCCGACCAGCGCCGGCGCGGACGCTGCGGGCTTGCCTCCAGTCGGTTGGCAACCGCTTCAAGAACATGGAAACTTCTATCATCAGGCATAGGCGCAGACATAGAAATTGACACTGCAAGCTCCTCGGCTCCTTGCTTCAGTGTCAGTATGTCTCGCTCATCACCTCAAGCCGCGCCAGATGGGGTCAGCTTGGCGCTTACTCTGCATCCCTGTTCGAAGTTAATCCTTCGTGCGATAGCGAGGGAGCGCTTTCGCAGTTGAGGGGATCACGGTCCCGGCGTTCGACGCGTTGTTTCTGTCGACGGCCTCCCGTTCAATATCGTTGTTTGGCGAAGACCTCGACCATTCGGTCAATGACGCTAAGCTGGTAGGCGGTGAGTTCCGGATTGGGCTGCTGAAAATCAAGCCGGACCTGCAGGGGATCAGGCGCAACAATATCTGAACGAGCAAGGGTGGCGATGACAGCATGGCCGCAGAACGGTACATGCGCTTCAGAATAGCCGCCTTCATGTACAAGCAACAACCGGCCGCCACAGAGGTCGTCGGCAGCTTGCATTGTCATGCGGGTCATTTCGGCAAAAGTCGTCGACGACGCCAGCATACGCGAGAGCGGATCGACGCCGGATGCATCGAAGCCGCAGGCAACGACAATCACGTTGGGGTGGTAAGCTCGGAGTGCGGGGAGCACGATGCGTTCGAAAGCATGAACATAACCAAGGTGTCCGGTGCCTGGTACCATCGGGATATTGATGTTGTAGCCTTCACCGTGACCGCTGCCGCGGTCGCCTACGTTTCCGGAATCGCGGGGGTAGTTGTTTTCCTGATGCAGCGATATCGTCAGCACATCCGATCGGTCATAGAAGATCGCTTCCGTGCCGTTGCCGTGGTGGACGTCCCAATCGATGATGGCGACCCGTTCCACCCGCTTCTCTGCGATCGCGGCTTCCACTGCAATGGTGATGTTAGCGAGCAGGCAATAACCCATTGGCTTGTCGGGCAGGCAATGGTGTCCGGGCGGACGGGAGAGCGCATAGGCGTTTTTCTGGTTGCCGGAAAGGACGTCGCGAAGTGCGGCTGTCGCAAGACCGGCCGAACGCGCGGCTATCTCGTAACCGCCGGGACCGAACGGGGTGTGTTCACCGAGGTCACCGCCTTTGTCGTCAGAAAGCGCTTTGAAGGCTTCGAGGTAAGTCGCCGAGTGCACGCGGCGAAGTTCTTCCTCGCTCGCAACCGGCGCTGAAGAAACGGAAAGTTCTTGAATCAGGCCAGTGACGTGCAACAGGTTCTTGAGACGACGTTTGGTCTCGGGATTCTCTGGGAGGCCACCAGCGGAAGGTGGTTGTACCAAGCCGCCGACCGGCATGAGGAAGGCGAAGTTGCCGCCCGAATGCCAAAAACATTTCTCATCCCACCAAAATCCGGTTTGGCGTTTTGCAACGCTATTCATGATCGCATTCTCGTTATTCCCATGATGTGGTATCTGAGGCAAATTAACATCAAGGATTGTTAATTTCGTACGCTGTTGACCAGCCGGTAATGTACGAATGTATCAAGCCCCCTGCGCCCACCCTCATATCCGTAGCCGCTCTCCTTGATGCCACAAAACGGTGTGAATTCGGTGACCGTCGCGGTAGTGTTGACGAAGATGCCACCCGCTTCCAAATTTTCAATCAGGCGGTCGATACGCTCAGGTGATTGCGTATAGACGTAAGCGGCTAGGCCATAAGGCAGGGAGTTCGCCATGCTCACCGCTTGCATCTCATTGTTGAACCCGTTGATCGGCGCGAGCGGCGCGAAATACTCGTCGCGCAAAATTTGGCTGCCGGGGGCCACATTGCACAGGACTGTAGGTTCGAAGAAATAGCCCGGCCTCTTGATCCTATTGCCACCGGTGATGATCTGAGCCCCGCCAGCTATCGCGTCTTCTACCACCCCGACCGTGGCATCAATTCTACGCCAATGCGCGAGTGGACCTAGATCTGTATCGGGATCCAGCCCATTTCCGACCCTTATGCTCTTAACTTTCTCTAAGAAGGCGTCTACGAACCTGTCATAAGCTGGCATTTCGATGAAAAGTCGACTAGGCGCAGTGCAAACTTGGCCAGCGTTCGCAAATTTGGCTGCAGCAAGTTCACTTGCTGCAGCATCAATATCGGCATCTGCAAAGACAAGCGCGGCTGAGTGCCCACCCAATTCCATGCTCGCGGGTTTCATCCCCTCCGCCGCCAACCGCGCAAGGGATTTGCCGACTGGGATCGAACCGGTAAGCGAGATTTTTCGAACTACAGGCGATGCAATCAGCTCCCTTGAAATATCAGCAGGATTGCCAAAGACCAGATGTAGATAGCCGGTTGGCAAACCTGCTTCCTGTAAAGCCCGTACGAGCTCAATTGCAGCCGTTGGCGTTTCTTCGGCTGCCTTCAAGATGACCGGGCAGCCAGCGGCTAGCGCCATCGCCAGCTTCCGCCCCGGCAGCACCAGAGGAAAATTCCAGGCAGTGAAAGCTGCCACGACACCGATTGGCACTGGTTTGGACGAACGCCTGACTGGTTGTTGGTGATCCCCAAGATAACCATCGTGAAGTTCTAACGCCAGCCGTGCATAATATCGGAAGAGATCGATAACACGGCTAACTTCGAGCCTGGCCTGGTTCAGCGGCTTGCCTTGTTCCAAAACGATAGACAGCGCAATTGGCGACGCCCTCTCCGAGAGAATATCGGCTGCCCTTTCCAATACCTCCTTACGAATTTCGGGCGAGAAACGAGGCCAAGTTTCAAACGCTCGCTCCGCCGAATAGAGTGCCTTTTGCAGCAGTTGTGAAGTGGCTGAAGGCAGCATACCCAGCACGGCCTCGTCAGCCGGGTTTATCACTTCCAACGGCAGCGCTGAACTGGACTCGATAAACTCACCATCGACGTACATCCCCAGCGGAGGATGCTTCCATCTCGATGCCGAGATATCGGAACCTGGTTCTTTAGCTCTATCCATAGTTCTGTACCATTTGCCAAGTTTCGGCCAAAGCGTTTTCAAACTTCTCGAACATCTCGTCGATTTCGGATTCTGATATGATCAGCGGAGGGCAAAAAGCGATAATGTCCCCCATATTCCTGATAATCAGTCCATGATCCTGGCATCGCTGGCTGCAAAATGCGCCTACATTCATCGACTTGTCGAATTGCGCCTTTGTCGCGTGGTCAGGTGAGAATTCGATCCCGCCGAGCAGGCCGACCCGTCGAACGTCTCCTACCATAGGATGGCTAGCGAATGAATCGATGCGTTGAGCAAAGTGGTCCGCGACAGACTGGACGTGCTGAAAAATCGATCTTTCTTCGTAGATTTCGAGCGTCCTGAGCGCGACAGCTGCGGAGACGGGATGCCCTCCATACGTAAAGCCATGAGCGAACACGCCGTATTTCTTGCTGCCGCTTAAGAGCACTTCCCAAATAGCTGGAGCCACGATAGCGGCTGAGATTGGCAGATAAGCCGAAGACAGCGCCTTTGCGACAGTAATGACGTCGGGCTTTAGATTGTAGGTGTCAGATGCAAATGCTTTACCGGTCCGCCCGAAACCGCAGATAACCTCGTCGGCGACAAAGAGGATATCATTTTCTTTAAGAATCTTCTGAACCTTTTCGAAGTAGCCAGCCGGCGGTGGCACAACACCGCCACCCGCAATCACGGGATCGGCGAAGAAGGCCGCGATCGTATCCGCACCTTCGCGTTCGATCAGTTTTCTAAGATCATCCGCACAACGTTCAGAAAACTGCTCTTCAGTCTCTCCCGCCAAGCCCTCGCGATAGTAATCTGGGCACATGCACTTGAGAAAGCGATCCAGCGGTAGATCGAAACCACCGTGACAAAATTCCAAACCAGTCATCGACGCGGTCGCGAGGGTCACCCCGTGGTAGCTGCGCTTCCGCGTTATGATTTTTTTCTTCTCAGTACGATCAAGAATATTATTGGCGTACCAGATGAGTTTAATAACTGTGTCGTTGATTTCAGAACCGGAATTGGCAAAGAAAACACGTCCATCAGATATTGGCACCATATCTTTGAGACGATCAGCTAGCTCGATCATCGGCCGCGTCGCCATGCTATTGAAGCTGTGGTATGTCGGCAGTTTATTAAACTGATCGGCAGCTGCAGCGGCTAACTCGGGTTCGTTGAATCCAAGTGCCGTGCTCCACAATCCCGCCAGTCCCTCGATATAGCTCTTGCCATTCTGGTCTATGACGCGAATTCCCTCGCCACGCTCGATGATAAGCGGACCGGTACGCTGATGGTCAGCCAAATTTGTATATGGATGGATCAGCGAATGCTTGTCTACATCCTTGAGAGTAATGTTATGATTAGGCATATTACCTCCACGTCGGTCCTTGGGCCGGAATATTAGATGAGTTGCGGTTGAAACAACTGATCAGGGAGTCGGCTTGTACCCATAATCCTGGATTGCACCCTCGACGGTGATGAACCCGTCGGCAATGTCTTCTTCAATTGCCCTTCTGTCGCGAAGGGACGGGGGGCCATAGCCGCCACCACCACCGGACCGACATTCTATCAGATCGCCGGACTTCAGCTTAATCCCATTGGCTTTCAAGCACTTGATTTCCCCCGAAAGCGAGGATTTGACAGTTACCGACGGCGGCTTCCCGTCCTTACCACCAAACAGACCCCAGGCTGGAGTGACCGACCTTTCCCACCAGAAACCAGCAGCACATTGGTCGGACAACATTTCATAGGTCTTGTTAATGCCACAACCGCCGCGCCACTCTCCAGCCCCACCCGAATCTGAGCGAAGGGAGTACTCTCTGATCCTGAGAGGGTAACGCGTTTCGCAAACTTCTATTGGGATGTCTTTTAGACCACCGTTGACCTTGTTGATCAGTGCGGAGACGCCGTCTTGACCACGAAACGCCCCCCAGCCACCGACGTGGCACTCGAAATCGATAAAAATACTCTTGCTGCGTGGATCCGTGCCCGACATGATCACGGGATTTGAATCTCCATAATCGGCAGCCGTTACGGTATTCGGGATCGCGTGGGCCAGCGCTCGTGCCAAAAGGTCGATTTGCAGCCCCAGAGAACTGAAATACCAATTTGCAGCCGCAGGACTGGTACAGGCAAGAAACGATCCCTCGCGCACTTTGACCGCAAGCGATCGAAAGGAGCCGCCATTAACCGGTTTGTCCGATGCAAACAGATATTTGAATCCAACGCGACATGCTGAGACCGTCTGCGATTTTCCGCTATTGATCGGCCCAAGGGTCTGATCGCTAGCCTCTGTTACATCGATTTCGATATCACTACCTTCAACGGCAACTGTCATCTTCACGTAGAGCGGACCATTCCCCAATCCGTCATCGTCGACATACCCTTCCGCCGAGTATTTGCCGTCGGGTATCGCTTCGATGGCTGCGCGCTCGAAGCTTTCAGTTTGATCGAAGATTATCTCCTTGGCCTTCTCAACAACATCGGCGCCAAACTTTTCAAGCAATTCAACAATGCGGCGAGACCCGACATTCGCGGCCGCAATCTGCGCCTTAAGATCCCCTATCACGCCCTTGGGCAAACGGGTGTTGGCCTCGATTATGTCAACAACGTCGGGATTGATTTGACCCTCAATTACCACGCGGGTGGGCGGAAGGCGCAGGCCCTCCTGGAATATCTCGGTAGAGTCGAAGGACTGCCCTGGATCCTTACCCCCAATATCCAGCCAATGGGCTCGGGAAACAGCGAAACCAAAGAGTTCACGCTTGAAAAAGATCGGCGCGTAAACAGAGACGTCATTGAGATGAGTCCCGACTACATAGGTGTCATTCAGCGCCCAGATGTCGCCTTCCCGCCACACCCGTTTTCCAAATTTTCGTTCCGTATATTCACTGCAGATCTCAAGATTGCCGAGGAATATCGGAAGGCCCGACGATTGGCCGAGAACCTTATGATCGCGATCCAGTATCGCGACAGCGCAATCCTTCATCTCATAGATAATAGGGGTGAACGCAGAGCGTATCAGCATCGCGTTCATTTCTTCGGCGGCGGATATCAATCCGTTCCTAACAATTTCAACAGTGATAGGATTCACTATATACCCTCCCATCGGCCTACAATAATGCGCATGATCTGCCCTCTACTCCCCAAAACTTCCGCTTCCGTCGCTCGTCCGTCGGCGACCCGTTCACCGGCAAGAAACGGGCACCGCGCGTCGTATACACGCTAGGCAAATTATACGCTTAATGTCATCAATTCGTCTTCAGAAGCAGAGCAACGATAGCAGTAATGGGCCGGCGTCTGCTAATATCAAACCTTGGGCAGCCTCGATGAAATTGATATGAGTGATTTCGAACCTTGGTTTCGCTGGACAAAATTAGACTGGTTTTGGGAAAGGCGCGTTGACGTTGCCCGTGCGATCTAACCCGGATCGAAGTTCGTTGTGGCCTATTGAGAGGGCCAGAACATGAAGCGCACTCTTTTTCGGAAGAAGCCCTTATTCACGGGGAGGATTAGCCGACCAATTGAGATGTTCAGCTGATTTCCTGAGCAAGGGCGGCGCCGTCCACCAAGCTTTTAGAAACATGCGATTTATTTTTGTTCCCCTTATCCCCAAACGGTATGTGCTTATACGAAACGCCAGCCACCATCGACGAGGAGCGTCTGGCCTGTGACGAACGCTGCATCGTCCGAAGCGAGGAAGGCAAGCGGTCCGACAAGATCGGCGGGCTCGCCCGTGCGTTTTATCGCCTGCTGATCGACGGTCTGGTCGAACCATTGGCGTTCGAGGCGACCCTCAGTGGTCCCGGTGCGCACCAGGCCGGGCGCAATGGCATTGGCTGTTATTCCGAACTGGCCGACCTCGGACGCAAGAGACCGCACGAAGCCGATAAGCCCCGCCTTGCTTGCCGAGTAGTGGCAATATCCGGGAATGCCGGAATGAAAGACCGTGGATGACATGGCGATGATGCGCCCCCAGGCCTTCGACTTCATGTTCGGCAAAAAGGCTTGGGTAAGGTGAAACATCGAGTCGAGGTTGATAGTCAGGACTTTTCGCCACTCGTCGAACGTAATGTCCTCGACGGGCGTATTCGGATAGATACCGGCATTGTGAACAAGAACGTCGCAGCCGCCGAATCTTTCATCGACCTTTTCCCTCAGCCGAGCAACGTCCTCGGCTGACGATAGATCACAGCGTTGCGCGAGGGCATTGCCGCCCGCGCGCTCCACATCTAAAATAGCCTCATCTGCTGCGGCAATATCAGCAATTACAATGTTCGCACCTTCAACGGCCAGCCGTTTGCAACATGCCCTTCCGATGCCGTTTGCGCCTCCCGTTACGACGGCCGTCTTGCCTTCCAGCCTACGTTCCATAGATCTTCTCCGACTTCTTAGTGTTGGCAGGCCGGCAAAGTACGCTAACGCCGGGTTTAGTTGTCCGGTCAAGAATGAAGCGCACGCCAGATAGACGCTGCGATCCGCGAGCATGCACTTCCATGCCTCCCAGCCAGATATTGCCCCCGACCACGTTAAAATACGTCGTGTGATTTCGCCCGCTGCCTTAGCTCCGTTGTATTTTTTAGCTTAGCCGTGGTTCCGAAACCCGCTAGTATCAAACCTTCAGCGGCCACCTCAAAATTGATATGGCGAACTGCCTCCATTTGTACGGATACGCCGACCTAAGCGATGTGGCGGAGGAAATTCAACGCATCGAGCCAACATGGATGCGCATCACCTTCTGCGCTTCTACGATAAGGCGAGACCCGGGTGGGACCACAATGGTGGAAAGACCAGTATCCACAATCAGCGGACCATCCAGCTTATCCCCAAGAAACAAATCGTCCCCATCGAAAATGCGCGTTCTCACCCATCTGCCCCGGAACATGACATCGCGTTCGGAATGCTTGATCTGCGTCGCCCGCTTGGGAGGGTCATCTGAAGCAAGGTGCTTTCCCATGGGCACTGTGGCTACCAAACGCAGTGAGACAATTTCGACAGGTGAATTGCGATGGGAATGGCCGTAACGTTGATTATAGGCTTCATGGAAGATTTCAGAAATTTCGAAGATGGATGTCCTGCGCTGCGGTATTTCTACTGTCACAGTATACTCCTGCCCATCATACCGTAGATCAAGAAGATATTGGTAGTCTATTTCGGGGGAACCGCCTGTTTCGGCGTCGAGGTGGGCCTTTGCCAAGCGTGCTTGGTCCTCGAAACTCCGGTAGATCTCGTCTTCGTCCAAATCCCGCATAAATCTGTTGAATGGGAGAGCGAGATCGTGGCGCATGGGCGAATGCAGCATTCCCCATGCAGAGAATACCCCCGCAAGCGGTGGAACTACGACGTCGGTGACCTCCAAGGCCTCCGCTATAAAGGCAGCATGCATCGCCCCGGCACCCCCAAACGCGACGATAGAGAAATCTCGCGGTTCGATACCCTGTTCAACTGTAATCCTCCGGATCGCATCGGCCATCTTGGCGTTGGTGATGTCCAATATGCCCTCCGCAAGCGTCTCCGCGTCTATTCCAAGTGACCTCGCTATCGCGCTAAGCGACGCCTCCGCTTTTGCTCGGTCGACCCGAACCGCCCCGCCCAGTTCTGTCCGTGGCTGGAAGCGATTCAAAAATACCTGCGCGTCTGTGACCGTCGGTTCTTTCCCACCTTTTCCATAACAGGCTGGTCCAGGTTCAGCGCCGGCGCTCTCAGGGCCAACACGAAGGCCACCCGACTCGACATACGCAATAGAGCCAGCTCCCGCCCCGATCGACTCTATGTCAACCACCGGCATAATGATGTCCATTCCAGAGAGAGTGGTCTGATTGACCACCCGCGGCTTACCATCAACGACGAGACTCACATCAAAGCTGGTGCCACCGACGTCCGCGCATATGATGTTTGGGGTCCGGAAACGCCCCGTCATCTCCGACGCGCCAATAATGCCACCGACGGGCCCTGAGAACAGGGTCTGAATGGGCTGCTTGCTTGCCTGTTTGATCGACATCAGCCCCCCGCTGGATCGCGTGACGAAAAGAGGTACTGCAAGCCCTCTCTCCTCCAGGCGCGATTCTATGATACCGAGATATCGGCGAACCACTGGGCTGATGTATGCGTCGGCGACGGTTGATGCTGCTCGTTCTGCTTCACGCCACTCCCGCGCGACTTCGTGCGAGAGAGATACTGAGATACCAGGCAGGCTTCGCTCCAAGAATTCTCGAGCAGCGATCTCATGGTCGGGGTTTTTGTAACTGAACAGGAAGCAGACCGCGACCGATTGGATCCCATTTGCTTTGGCATGTTCGACTGCAGCTTCTAGGTCCTCCGACTTTAGTTTTGCTATTTCCTTGCCCTGATAGTCAAGACGACCTCCTATCCCCAGTGTATCCCGTCGGCGCACGAGTTGCTCAGAACGCTGAAACTTGTTGTTATACATTTCATTGCGTGGTCGCGACCCCCGCATAATGAAGAAGCTGTCGCGAGCGCCGGCGGTCGTCAGAAGCATTAGCCTGCTGCCGGAGCGAGAAAGCAGCGCATTTAATCCTTGTGTCGTTCCGTGTACCGCGAACTCGACATCAGAAAAATCATCGATGATTTGGCCGAAGGCGCGCAAAATTCCTTCTGATAGATCGCTGGGTGTGGTCGGGTACTTCGCCGCGCGAAGTTCGCCGGTTAGGGTATCCTGAACCACGACATCAGTAAACGTGCCTCCTATGTCGGCCGCAATTCTATACCGCTTCGTTTCGACCGCAGTGTTGCTTGTATTCATTTGAGATGTCCGCCTCATGTTACTTACGCCCGGTGAGCGTGTTGATTGCCACCGCTAGAATGATGATGGTGCCAGTCATCATGTCCCTGAGATATGCCTCAAGATTCATGATGTTGAAGGCGTTATTGATGACCGCCAAAAGAAACACGCCGACAACCGTCCGCCAAATCGCGCCCGCGCCGCCGGCGATCGATGTCCCTCCGAGAACGACCGCCGCAATCGCCTGAAGCTCGAGTCCAGCACCACTATTGGGAATGCCAGTGGACACCTTCGAAGACAGCAGGATGCCGGCAAGTGCCGCAGCAAATCCGGCGACCGCGAAAGTTGAACCCTTAATGACTTTCGTCCGTACACCTGACAGAAGCGCCGCTTCCTCGTTTCCACCGACCGCAAATATGTAGCGCCCATACTGGGTGCAGTGAAGCACGAGCAATGACGCGATCACGAAGGCGATAAAAATGATGCTTGGATAGGTGATCCCATAAATACCGCCCAGGCCCAGAACTGAATAGGATTGTTCTGTTACACTGATAAGATATCCGCCGGAGATGGCGATGCCGAGTCCCCGGATTACGATGCTGGAAGCCAAGGTGATCAGGAACGAGTTTAATTGAAGTCTGGCGATAAGAACTCCATTGGCCAAGCCAATCACGGTGCCGATCACCAGCCCCGAAAGCAGCCCAAGGGCCGGCGTCGTTGCATTGGCCACAAGGGCAGAGGCAATTCCGCTGACCGCAAATGTCGCCGACACTGAGAGGTCGAAACCGCGCGCGATGATCACGAAGGTCATTCCACATGCGATGATTCCGACGCCAGCGTTTTGGTCGAGCAGGTTTCGCATATTCCTCGGTGTGAGAAATGCAGGCTCCACGATTGCCAAGACGAAGATCGCGAGAATTAAAGCAGTGAGGATAGCGTAATCCTTCAGCAGCCTCAGCCCGCAGGTTTTGATCGAAGCGCGTCTTGCCATCTTTTCAGATACAGTGGTTGCAGACATTGGTTATCACCCGTTAGAATTTGACCGACTTTCAGATACGCCGAGGCTTGCATGAAGGATTTCCCCGATCTCGATTTCGTCTAGGGATCGTTCGCCAATCAGCCTTCCCTCACGCATGATATAAATCCGGTGGCAAAGTCCGACCAGTTCCTCGAGCTCTGACGATACGATCAGCACTGCAATCCCACGCTCAGCAAGTCCGGCGACTAGATTGTAAATTTCGGATTTCGCGCCGATGTCCACACCGCGCGTAGGCTCATCAAGGAGTACAATCGACGGGTTCGCGGCCAACCATTTTGCGAAAAGTACCTTTTGCTGGTTGCCGCCTGAAAGAGAGGAAACCAATGCCTCCGTGGAAGGGCATTTCATATTTAAGGAATCTGCCCATTTGCGGATCTTCTCACCCTCCTTTGTGCGGTTTATGAATCCAAAGGGACGAAGTTCACCAAAATTAACAAGCGCGATGTTTTCTGCAATCGAATGGTCGAGAAACAATCCCTGAGTGCGTCTACTTTCCGGCACCATGGCGAGCCCATGGTGGATCGCCATAATGGGCGAATGGCGACCAACCGGGCTGCCATCGATCGCAAGCGCGCCGCGTTGAGAAGCATCAGCACCAAAAATGCACCGCAAGACTTCAGTTCGTCCACTTCCGACAAGTCCCGCTATCCCGACGATTTCTCCCGCCTTTACGTGGATGTTGATGTCTTCAAATGCGGGTTTTCTGGTCAAGCCATGCGTTGACAATTTCACCGCACTTGCTGCCGACGGAGGCTTCTTGGGCGGATAAATGTCGGAGAGTTCGCGTCCCAGCATCGCCGAAACCAGCGACTCCGCTGATTGGTCATCCGTCGGTCCGGTTTGTACATGGGTTCCGTTTCGAAGGATCGTCAGGGTGTCGCAGATTGTAAGAATGTGGTCGATAAAGTGGGAAACGTATATGAATGTGGTCCCGCGGTCTTTTGCTAATCTCTTGACCACAGCGTGCAGGCGCTCGATTTCTGTGGGCGTAAGTGACGATGTGGGCTCGTCTAAAACGATAAGACGGGCATTGCGAGAAAGCGCCTTAAGTATTTCCACTTGCTGCTGATCCGCAATGCTCAGCGAAGCGACTATGGCTCTTCCATCGAGGTGAAACCCGAACTGATCCCGCAGCTCATCGAAATTTCTCAGGTTCGCACTGTCTCGCAAAAAACCGAGTGTCGCCCTCTCTCGACCGAGATAGACATTGTCGGCGACAGTAAGTTCCTGGCAAAGAACTAATTCCTGTTGCACAACAGCAATTCCGCGGTCAATCGCCTCTCGTGGCGACGACGCCGTGGCGCCGACGCCATCATAGATCACACGTCCACCGCTTGGCTGAAGAATGCCCCCAATCAATCTTCCCAATGTCGACTTGCCAGCGCCATTCTCACCGACGAGGCCGTGGATGCTTCCACTGCGGACTACAAACGAAACGTTCTGTAGTGCAATGGTTCCCCCAAAATGCTTGCTGACATCATCAACTACGATCTGCATCGTGCGCCCCTAGCCATCCCATTTCGGTGACCAGTCAGGATGGGACTCGAGATTCTTTTTGGTGGCGATCGCTGCACCGACCGGCGACTGCGCTTCCAGATCGATGAGTGGCTCAAATTTCTCACCGCGGACGGCTGCAATAATGTTCTTGCCGCCAAGATATCCTTCCATGTACGGCATCTCCACATAGCTGCCGTACCAGCGCCCTTCCCTAATAGCGTCTACCGCAGTTCGTGTACCCCCGAGGCCGATGAGTTGAACCCCCTCATTGCCCACCTCGACACCTGCGCTGCCCAGTGCGACCTGCGCACCGGCCACCGCCTGGTCGGCAAAGGAGGTGATGACATCGAGGTCAGGATTCGATTGCAGCACATCCTGTGTCACTTTTAGCCCGAGTTGCCTTCCCCACCACGTGTCTTGGGTCGATACGACCTTGATCGAAGGAAACTTCGCAATGTATTCGTTGAATGCCTTGATTTTGGGAACGTCCTGAGCCGCTGAGCGGCTGCCAACCAGCAACGCGACCTTGCAATTATTTCTGCTCTTGCAGACCTCCACGGTGGCTTCAGCCAGTCGAAGCCCAATGCTGTTCACATTGTATCCGACAAACGTCGTCAGCCCTTCGACCTGAAACTTGTCGGTTATCGTAGGATCCGGGCCCAACGGATATTCGAGCGAACCGAATTTTATACCTGCTTTGATCGCCTCGGCGGCGGCCGGAACTATCGAGGAATAGCCCATAGGCAGGATCAACATTCCATTGAACCGTCCCGAGGCGACAGCGTCCTCTACCTGGTTGAACTGTTTGGTCGCGTCAAACGCACCATCAAAAAATTCGACTTCAACATTTCCAGCCTCTTTCGCGGCGTCTTTTAGACCCTCAAGGCTAGCCAGTGTGAAGGCATTATCAGCAGCAAAGCCGAACAAGGCAATGCGAACCGGTTCGGCGGCATAGGCAGGTCCGGATAAAATCGCTGCGACGCCCACCAGCGCCGCCATCCAAGAGCACTTATTCATTCGACTTCTCCTCCCATATAAAGTCTCGACGAACATACCAGTCACTCTAATTCCCGCTAATATCAAACGTTGGTTGGCTATGATGGAATTGGTATGGGCTATCTAGGCGCAATTCTGGTTTTCTAACGTTCGGACGCTTCACCAAAGGCCAATCGAGACGGCGGTGAAACGTCGCGTCAAAAATTGAAGTATTGGCCACAATTCAACGAGCGGACACGGAGCAACACGCTCTGCGTCCATGCGCGATCAGGGAATAATACGTATGATACGTGTGGGAATAGATGTCGGAGGAACGTTCACCGACTTCGTGTTGGTAAATACGGAATCCGGCGAGGTGATGTACTTCAAGGAACCCTCAACGCCGCACGACCCTTCCGAAGCGATCGAGACCGGCTTAGCTGGCGCGCTGGCCAAGTATGATCTCAAGCCTGACGAGATCGGGTTTGTCGGTCACGGTACCACCGTTGGGACAAACATGGTCATCGAGCTTCGTGGCGCGAAGACCGGCCAGATTACAACGAAGGGGTTTCGAGACATCCTGGAGATCGGAAGGCAGGTACGTCCCGATGTATATAATTACCGGGTTGTGAAGCCAGCACCGTTGGCAAAAAGGCAGTATAGGCTCGAGGTTTCGGAGCGGGTCGACGTTCGAGGAAATATCTTGATAGATCTTGACGAGGCCGAACTTCGACGCGGAGTGGAATACTTGGCCCGCGATGGCGTAGAAGCCGTCTCCATCTGCTTCCTGCACAGCTACCTATATCCCGAACACGAGATTCGCGCGGAACGGGTAGTACGGGAACTGATGCCGGATGCATTTGTGTGCCGGTCGAGCGACGTTCTGCCCGAATTTCGCGAATATGAACGGTTCTCCACAACAACGATGAATGCGTATCTTGGACCTAAGTTCGAAAACTATTTGGCACGGCTCGTCCAGCGGCTGACCAGCCTTGGCATATCGGCCAAGCCTTATACTATTCACTCAAATGGTGGGCTAATGTCGATAGATACAGTTCGACGATATCCCGTTCGCACATGTCTTTCGGGTCCGGCCGCCGGAGTAATCGGATCTGCCGCCGTCGCGGCACAGGCCGGCTATAAGAATGCGATCACTTTCGACGTGGGCGGCACCAGCACGGACATATCGGTTATTACCGATGGGAAGCCGCACTTTACCACAAGCCGAGAAGTGGCATCCTATCCAGTCAAAACTCCGATGGTGGATATTCACGTGATTGGCGCCGGGGGCGGCTCGATTGCGTACATCGATGATGCTGGAGCTTTGCATGTGGGGCCGCGAAGCGCCGGTGCCGTGCCAGGTCCGGTCGCCTATATGCGAGGCGGGAAAGAACCCACGATAACCGACGCCAACGTCGCCCTTGGACGACTTAATCCAGTTGCGCTGCTGAACGGGACAATGCCTATCGATTTCGAGGGTGCGCGCCGTGTCATCGAGGAAAAGATCGCCAAACCGTTGGGGATGAGCGTGGAGCAGGCAGCCTACGGCGTAATACGTATCGCCGTATCGAACATGGCTCGCGCCATCCGGGCGGTAACCACGCAGCGCGGCATTGATATGCGCGACTACGCCTTCATCACCTTTGGCGGAGCCGGGCCTCTTCACGGCGTGGAAACAGCGGTCGAATGCGGCCTATCCAAAGTGATCGCACCTAAAGAACCGGGAACCATGTGCGCTCGCGGTATTCTTGTCTCCGACACCAGCTTCGATTTCGTTCAGAGCAAGATTTGCTCGTTTGTGTGCGAAGCCTGGCCGAGTATCGTGGCCGAAATAGATGTTTTGCGTGGCGAAGCCGAGCGATGGCTGGCCAGTGAAGACGTTCCTACTTCCCAGCGCCAGTACGGGAATATGTTGGAGGCGCGTTACTACGGGCAAAATCATGAGGTTCAGGTGCCCCTCTCAGACTCCCTGCCCGATGCTCAGACCTTCTTGCAAGAATTCGAACGTGCGCATCGCAAGGAATATGGCTATGCGCTTCCCGATCGCCCGATCGAGATTGTGAACTTTCGGGTGCGGGGATCGGCAATCTCGTCCGCAACGACTAGCAACTCTCTACAACCGGATGGAAAGCTCGAAGAGGCCCTCGTTGGACGACGCGAATTTTTCGTCGACCCGGACATAAAATGGGTGAATGCGGTCGTTTACGCACGTGACAGAGTTCCGGTTTCGGCGCGAATTGCCGGTCCTGCAATCATAGAAGACATGAGTTCCACCTGCATTGTCTTTCCTAAACAAGTCGCCTCTGTGGACGCGGCAGGGAATTTGATCATCGAATTAAATAGTGCGACCGGAGAATAGGAAAATGACCACCAAAAATGGTACGAGTGGACCGGTATCAGATCCGATTGCGATGGAAGTTTACAACAACCGCCTAATGGCGATTGTCGAAAGTATGCTGCACATTCTCGTGCGTTCATCGTTCTCCACAAACGTCAAGGAACGGCGCGATTGCTCGGTGGGGCTGTTCGATGCTTCTGGCAGAGTCCTCGCCCAGACAGATCACACGCCTCTGCACCTGGGGTCCACTGTGGGCGCAATCTCCTGTTTGCTTCAAGAATTTCCAATTGAGGAAATCCGTGAAGGCGACGCCTTCATGTGCAACGATCCATACGTCGCCGGGGGTACCCATCTCCCCGACATTACTGTGGTGTCACCCGTCTTCCATCAGGGAAAGATAGCCCTCTTCCTCGCAAATATTGCTCACCACTCGGATGTCGGCGGGGTTGTCCCAGGATCTATTTCCGGTACGTCCCAAACGATATTCGAAGAGGGGATTCGTATCCCACTTGTTCGGATTCGTCACGGCGGCAAACTCCAGAATGATATCGTTCGTCTTGTTACGTTGAACACGCGCGATCCCAAAGAACGCGAGCTGGATTTGGGCGTGCAGCTAGCAACTAATGACCGCGGCGTCGTCATGGCGCAAGAACTTCTTGATCACATTGGCGAGGCTAGGTTTACTGCAATCGTAGCGGATATGCTCGCGTATACGCGCCAGCGCCTCCACAACCAACTTTCTGCGCTGGCACCCAAGGAATCCAGTTTCATATCATTCCTGGACGATGACGGAATTGGCGACGATCCAGTGAGGATCGCCGTGCGCGTCGCCGTGTCGGATGGCAAATTGCTCTTCGATTTTTCCGGTACCGGGTCGCAGGCTGCCGGTGCAATGAATGTGCCGTTCAACGCACTTCAGGCGACGGTCGTGTACTGCGTAAAAATGATGATTGATCCGGGCTTGATGCCAAATCATGGCATATTCGACGGGATTTCGATCAAGACGCCAAGCAAGTCCATCGTGAGCCCGGTCCACCCTGCAGCTGTGGGTGCTCGATCGATCACGGCCAACAAAGTGGCGCGGGCAGTGATCGGAGCGCTTGCGCAAATGCTGCCGCCGGATCGCGGCATCGCTTCAGGTCAGGATATCGTGCCCGGTATATGTTTCGCCGGCCAACGGAGCAACGGCGACGCCTATGTCTACATGGAGACAGTTGGTGGGGGCTCTGGAGGTACCGCGCAAGTCGATGGAATGGACGGAGTACAGCTACACGTTACCAACACTTCCAATCTGCCGGTGGAAGCCCTTGAGCACGAGTACGGCCTTCTGGTGGATGAGTACGCTCTCGTCGAGGACAGCGGTGGAGCGGGCAAATATCGGGGCGGCCTCGGCATCGCGCGTCAGATCGCAGCCACAGAAGATGGAGTAATTTTCTCTGTGCGTTCCGATGGCCATATCTACCCGGCTCCAGGACTGCGCGGGGGGCAGGACGGGCGTTGCGCAAGAATTTTTTTTAATGTCGGATCGGCGGAAGAACGCGAGCTCGGATCGAAGACATCCAATCTGGTGCTCAATTCCGGTGACAGCATTAGAATCGAAACGCCCGGCGGCGGCGGGTATGGTGCCATTGAGGAGCGAAGCGGTAAGCAGATTTTCGAGGATGTCCTAGACGGCAAGACATCGCTTGCCTTTGCGAAGAAGGGCTACGGTGCATTACGGACAGAAGAAATCCTGAAGAAATGCGAACAAGCGGCCTTCGACACCGTCAAGGGGGCAAAAGGAGCCGACGCGCCTGCTAGACGATCGCAGCCATGAGTACACAGAGGAAAAATTTCGATGTGATCGTTGCCGGTGGCGGTCTAGTTGGACTCTCCATTTCGATCGGTCTCAAACTGCGTGGCCTTGAAGTGATGGTCCTCGATGGCGGTGACGGCGACAATCGTGCCGCGCGAGGAAACTTTGGGCTTATCTGGGTGCAAACCAAAGGGCATACGTTTCGACCCTATGCGCAGCTCTCGCGCAAAGCCGCAAAGATGTGGCCGGAATTTAGCTCCCAATTGAAAGACCTAAGCGGAATAGACGTCGGCTTGGAGGACAAGGGCGCCTTTCACTTTTGCATGTCGGAAACGGAGTGGAACAATCGCTCAGAGCTCATGAAAAAGCAGTTCGATGCCGATCTTCCCGTGCCTGATGCCTACGAGATGCTTGAGCGGGGGGAGCTGGATAAGATAATCCCTGACCTTGGAAACTCCGTTGTCGGTGGATGTTATGGACGGCTGGATGGTGCTGTGAACCCTCTGGCATTCTTCCGGGCGCTACATTCCGCCTACGCCGCGGTTGGCGGAGAATATCGGGCGTCCAGCGCTGTGACACATATCGAGACGGCAGGAACTGACTTCAATGTTACAGCCGGGAAATCGACCTATAGTTGTGGCAAGTTGTTGCTGGCCGCCGGGCTGGGAAACAACCATCTGGCACCAATGGTTGGCATTCAAATGGACGTCAGACCTATCAGGGGACAGGTTCTGGTAACCAACAAGATGCCGAGATCACTCTGTTATCCAACGCATACGATAAGGCAGATGGAGGCAGGTGGTTTTATTCTCGGTGATTCTCGTGAAGACGTAGGACTGGATTGTGGAACCACACCAGAAGTCATCTCAGGTATCGCAAGGAAAGCAATCAATTGTTTTCCAAAGCTGGCCAGCTCACAACTTTTACGAGTTTGGGGTGGTTTGCGGACGTTCACAAGGGATGGGGTTCCCCTTTATCTCCGCTCGGGCACCCATCCCAACGCGTATGCGGTGAACGTTCATAGCGGGGTAACGTTGGCACCTGTGCATGCTCAAGACGTGGCTACGGCAATCGAGGAAGGGAGCTTAGAAACCCGCTTTCCCGATTTCGCGAGGAAGAGGTCATGAGCTTTCGGCCAATATTCGAAGAAGAGACCGCCGACTTGGTGCCTATCACGGTCAACGGCGTAATCGTAGCCGCCCGGAATGGCCAAACACTGGCGCTGGCACTGTTAGAAAGCAACCTCGAACATTTCAACACAAATCCGGTGTCGGGGAATCGTCGCCTGCCCTATTGCATGATGGGTGCCTGCTTTGAATGTCGACTAATCGTTGATGGTGTGCGCGACGTTCTGGCGTGCAGGTGTGAAGTTCGGCCGGGTATGGTCATTAATACGCAGGATAGTGATGATGGAGAGATTTGACCTGGTCGTTATTGGCGCCGGACCGGCCGGATTGGCCGGCGCAATTCAGGCGCAAAAACTCGGTCTATCCGTCGTCGTTTTGGACGACGGAGTTCGGCCGGGAGGGCAGATTTACCGCAATCTCGAGAACCTGACCGAAACGATGCAATCGGTTCTGGGAAAGAATTATCGGAACGGCGAAAAATTGCTCAAAGATGCCAGATACATGGCACTGGACGTGAGGACAGAAACTGCGGTTTGGCACATATCGGCCGACAAGACAGTATACTTTATACGCCATGATGAAGTGGCATCTGTCAGCGCTGGCGCTATTATGCTTGCCACCGGAGCACTTGAACGGCCCTTTCCAATCCCCGGCTGGACCTTGCCCGGCGTCATGACTGCAGGCGCTGCACAAATTGCAATGAAAGTCGGCTCGGCAATCCCTGCCGGACGTATAGTGTTGGCAGGCTGCGGTCCGCTTCTGTATCTCGTGGCAGGCCAATTGGCTCAGGCCGGAGCCAATGTCCAAGCTGTACTCGATATTACCCCGCGCATGAATTATTGGCGCGCCATTCGTTATGCGAAGTTGGATTTCACGAGCCTGAGCCAGATCCTTGATGGAATCGGGATGATCCGAGCGATCTCCGCTCAAGGCATCCGGCGTGTGCGTCACGTGGAGGACATTAAGGTTCGCGGGGAGAACCGTGCGGAGGTTGTCGAATATTCGACTTCTGGGGAATCTGGAACTATTGAAGCTGAATGCGTACTTCTCCACCAAGGGGTCGTGCCCAACATACAACTTCATCGACATCTAGGATGTGAAGTTAGATGGGATGATTCACAGCTCTGTTTTCACCCTGTTGTGGATGGCCATTGGCAGACGAGTGTTCCCGGCATATTTGCCGTTGGTGACAATGCAAGTATCATGGGAGCTAAGGCGTCGGAATATTCTGCGCGTTCGGCCGCACTTTACATTGCCCAAAATGCGAAGGGCACGCAAGATCTGAAGACTGTGAATGCCATTCATAAGAAATTCCGCCGACTTACCGGCATGCGGAACTTTCTCGATATACTCTATCAGCCGCCAGTTCAGTTCCGCGTTCCGACTCTTAGCGATACTATAATCTGCCGCTGCGAAGAGATCACTGCCGGTGAGATTACAGAACTGGCACGTTCGGGATGTGCTGGGCCAAACCAGGCAAAATTCTTCACTCGATGTGGCATGGGCCCGTGTCAGGGGCGTAACTGCGGCCTCACTGTCACCGAATTGTTTGCGGACGCTAGTGGGAAATCGCCGCACGAAGTTGGATACTATAATATCCGTTCACCGATACGCCCTGTGAAGTTGGGCGCTCTTGCGGGAGTCGAAACGGATGGTCTTAAAGCAGATATCGAGTTTTCCTGAAACGCTGGATGTGTGCGGCGAAAATTGTTCCACTCCCGTCAATCGCTTTCAAGGAAGGACACCTTGTCTTGAAGATCGAAGTCCGAGATTGCCTTTTCGTATGGTGATGCCTTAGGCTTAAATGGTATCGTGCTCGGCAGCGGCTTATGAAATTCAATCAAATTGAGGCGTATCGGGCGGTGATGTTGGCTGGAAGCGTGAGCGACGCTGCCCACTTCCTTAATGTCTCCCAGCCCGGCATCAGCCGCCTTATTAAGGATCTTGAACGTTCGATTGGATTCAATTTATTCGATCGAATACCCGGAAGAATCATCGCCACGCCCGAAGGTGAGGCTTTTTTCAAGCATGTTCAGCGCATCTATTCCGGAATTCAAGATCTTGAATCTGCAGCAAACGACATTGCAAATCTGAAGCACGACCGGCTCCGTATCGCCTCCTTTCCCGCTGCATCGCTCGATCTTGTGCCTAGGGCAATTGTGAGGATGAATTCAGCCTATCCAGAACTGAAAATCAGACTTGAGGTACAGAATTCACTCCGGATTCTCGATCTGGTGTCGAGCAGACAGATCGATGTTGGCATAGCGGCATTTCCAGTTGATTATCCGGGCGTCATTCTCGAGCGGGTGTATGAACCTTTTTGCAAATGCGTTCTGCCGGCAAGACATCCCAAATCCGGTTTTGACAGCATATCGCTCGGAGACTTGAAAACTGAGCCGACAATAGGCATCGCTGAAGAACTTACAATCGGACACGCACTTGTTGCCGCCGGGAGTGGGTCGAACGTAAAGATAGAGAATATAGTAGAGACGACATCGGCGTACGCGGTCTGCAGGATGGTTGAATTGGGAATGGGCGTCGGCGTTGTTGACCCGTTGACCGCATCCTTGTTCTGCCAGACAGGCGTCGTTGCACTTGAATTCAAGCCCGACATCAAATTCGGGTTTGCGATTGTGCTGTCGGAACACGTAATTCGATCGCAGGCAATGGATAAATTCGTCAAGGTATTGCATGAAATTGTGAAACTATCGCTAGGTCCGACGCGACTCGATACTTTGCCTATAGCTGGTCCGCCACCAGTACCTAGGCAAATTTCGTAGCGGCGCTCGGTTACGAAGCGCGAAAAAGCGATGTGTTGAACTTTTTCGATTAGTTCCTGCCTGAATCGATAGGCGCCATATGGTCAGCCCAACCCGGAGTTAATCGCATGCCGAGAGTCATATTCTGTTTTGACCGGTCAATTTGCCAAACCGATCGCACAATTGTTTCATGGCTTCATAGATTTAGCGTTGTCTTTCCAGAGCAGGGCCGGAAACGTGTCCGGCCCATACCTGAAAATCCCACAACTATCAGCCCGGCAAAGCGCCGGACTTCTTCGCCGTCCACGTGGCGATATAGTCCATCAGCCCAGGATTGAGGCAGTCATAGGGTTCCAGCCCGATTGACTTCAGCTGCGCGCGGATGCCGTCCATTCGGCTCGGATCGACACCGGATTCGATAATCGACGAGACGAAGGCTGCGAAGCCCGGCGGCGACCAGCCGTCTTCCTCAAAACGCTCGGGATGGATGAAGGTGAGGCCCTTGAACGGATGGTCGCGCTCGACGGGTCCGTGCATGTGCACGCCGCAGCCGGTGCAGGCATGGCGCTGGATCAGCGCGCTCGCGTCGACCACCTTGAGCTTGTTGCCATTCTCGGTGACGGTGACGTCGCCCGTGCCCCCCACGGCAACGACCGAGAAAACCGCGCCCTCGGGCTTCCAACACTTGGTGCAGCCGCAAGCGTGGTTGTGGGCGATCTGGCCCTTGACCTTCACCTTCACCGGCTTGCTGGTGCAGGCGCAGACTAGCGTGCCGCCGGCAAAGCTTGCGCTTTCCTTGGGCAGGCCATTGTCGATTTTCGGATGCAGTTTTTCCACCATGTCTTCTCCTCCCATGTTGTGAACCACAGAGGTCGCGGGCCGGTTGGTCTGCGGCATGTCGTTCTAGCAGCGTATGGGGGCGGACCATACGCAGATTCTGTGGAGCGCGACCGGACGCAGACTTGCATCCGCTCCTGTTGGCCGCGTCCTAGTAAATCACCACACTCCGGATCGACTTGCCCTCGTGCATGAGGTCGAAACCCCTGTTGATGTCCTCGAGCTTCAGCGTGTGGGTGATCATTGGGTCGATCTCGATCTTGCCGTCCATATACCAGTCGACGATCTTCGGCACGTCGGTGCGGCCGCGCGCGCCGCCGAAGGCCGTGCCCATCCAGGTGCGGCCGGTGACCAGCTGGAACGGCCGCGTCGAGATCTCCTGGCCGGCGCCGGCGACGCCGATGACGACCGACTTGCCCCAGCCGCGATGCGAGGCTTCCAGCGCCTGGCGCATCACCTTGGTGTTGCCGGTGCAGTCGAAGGTGTAGTCGGCGCCGCCGATCTGGTCGGCGCCGCGCTTGGTCATGTTGACGAGATGAGCCACGATGTCGCCATCGATCTCCTTCGGATTGACGAAATGCGTCATGCCGAATTTCTCGCCCCATTCTCGTCTGTCGTTGTTCAGGTCGACGCCGATGATCATGTCGGCGCCGGCAAGGCGCAATCCCTGGATGACGTTGAGGCCGATGCCGCCGAGGCCGAAGACGACCGCCGTCGCGCCTTGCTCGACCTTGGCCGTGTTGATCACCGCGCCGATGCCGGTGGTGACGCCGCAGCCGATGTAGCAGATCTTGTCGAACGGGGCGTCGGCATTGACCTTGGCCACCGCGATCTCGGGCAGCACGGTGAAGTTGGAGAAGGTCGAGCAGCCCATGTAGTGGAACAGCTTGTCCTTGCCGATCGAGAAGCGCGAGGTGCCGTCGGGCATCAAGCCCTGTCCCTGCGTGGCGCGGATGGCGGTGCACAGATTGGTCTTGCGCGACAGGCAGGACGGGCACTGCCGGCATTCCGGCGTATAGAGCGGGATGACATGGTCGCCTTTCCTGACCGAGGTGACGCCCTTGCCGACGTCGACGACGATGCCGGCGCCCTCATGGCCGAGGATCGCCGGAAACAGGCCTTCCGGGTCGGCGCCCGACAGCGTGAACTCGTCGGTGTGGCAGATGCCGGTTGCCTTGATCTCGACCAGCACTTCACCCGCGCGCGGACCATCGAGTTGCACGGTCATGATTTCGAGAGGCTTGCCGGCCTCCGCAGCCACTGCTGCGCGAACATCCATCACGTTTTTCCTTGCAATTTGATTGGGCGGATTTGCCGCCTCGCAACAATCTATCGATCTCAGTCTGTTGTTACGATGCCAATCGTGATCGCATTGGCCGGGTCAAAAGGTGCGGATCGGCAGTTTGCGCGATTAGATCCTCCGAAAGATCGGGCTGCTCGGCCAGGACTTCGCGAATAGTTTTGCCGGAGGCCAAGACCTCCTTCGCAAGCTCCGCTGCCCTCTCGTAGCCGATCGCTGGCGTCAGTGCTGTTGCAACCGCGGTACTGGCTTCGAGATGTTTGCGGCAAGTCTCTGCATTGGCAGTAATGCCCACGACGCATTTCGTGCGCAGAACGTCGACGGCATTAGTCAGAAGCTCTAGCGAGTGCAGTATGTTGTAGGCGATGACCGGCTCCATCACGTTCAACTGCAGCTGCCCCGCTTCGGAGGCGAGAGTGATTGTGAGATCGTAACCGATGATCTGGAAGGCGACCTGGTTGACCACCTCCGGCACCACAGGATTGACCTTTCCGGGCATGATCGAGGAGCCGGGCTGAAGCGCTGGCAAATTGATTTCGTTTAAGCCGCCTCGAGGGCCGCTGGATAGCAGCCGCAGATCATTGCAGATCTTGGAGAGTTTGGTGGCCGTTCGCTTCAGCATGCCGGAGAAGAGCACGAAGGCGCCGGTATCCCAGCAGGCTTCGATCAGATTTCCGGCTGAGACGACGCGCACGCCGGAAATTGCGCGCAACTCGGCGACAGCTGCCGCCTGATAGTCGGGGTTGGTATTGATGCCCGTGCCAATCGCCGTGCCACCGAGGTTGATTTCATGGAAAAAAGCGGCAATCTCACCGAGGCGGGCTACATCTTCGCGAAGCGTCGTCGCGAAAGCCTGAAACTCCTGGCCCAGCGTCATCGGAACAGCGTCCTGCAACTGCGTCCGGCCAAGCTTGATCACGTCCGAAAAGCTTTCGGCCTTGGCCTCCAACTCGTCCGCGAGCTGCTCCAAAGCGCGCTGCAACGCTCCGCGTGAAAGAAGGATCGCAAGGCGGATCGCCGTCGGATAAACGTCGTTTGTCGACTGAGCGAAATTCACGTCGTTGTTGGGATGTAGCTCGTCGTATCTTCCCCGTGGCAGTCCCATGATCTCCAAGCCGCGGTTGGCGATGACCTCGTTGATGTTCATATTCGTCGAGGTGCCGGCGCCGCCCTGAAACACATCGAGCGGGAATTCGTCAAGGTGCCTGCCCCCCGCGATTTCTTCGCAGACTTGGCAGATGACATCGGCCTTTTGTTTATCGAGATCGCCGAGCGCGGCATTGGCGCGTGCCGCTGCCATTTTCACATAGGCAAGCGCCTTGATGAAGTTCGGAAAATGGCTGATCCGAATACCCGAGATCGGAAAGTTGGCGATGCCCCGCGCCGTCTGAGGACCGTAGTAGGCATCGACCGGGATGCTTACAGGGCCAAGCGGGTCTTTCTCAATGCGTTCGATTTGTGGAGCGTCCGTCACGACATACCTCGCGTGATTTGCGGAAACCGGCACTGTTGCAAGCGCTGGGGTTCGGTGGATAATCTGTTTAAGAAATTCGCGGTCGCGGTCGCTCTTCGGACGGAAAGAAAGGTCTCCGGCGGGTCCTGCTCGAGAATCGTTCCCATCTCCATGAAGACGACGCGATCGGCGACCTCTCTGGCAAAGCCCATCTCATCCAGCAAAGCCCATCTCATGGGTGACGCAGACCATCGTCATGCCTTCGCGGCGAGACCAACCATGGTGTGGACCTTCACCATTTCCGGATCAACGGCTGAAGTCGGTTCATCGAAAAGCATGATCTGCGGCTTCATGCAAAGCGCGCACGATTGCCAAAACTGCTGGCCGCCCGAAAGCTGGCTGGGATACTTGTTCTCGCCTGATCGGGATGCGAAACCTTCGAGAGAAAGCGCATTGCCGCTTCCCTGGCATCCTTCATGCCGACACCACCCGCCCGGACTGGACCGAGAATGCATCAGGCAGCCTTTGAGGAGCGGGCGGCTGAATTGCCGCGTTCCTTGATGACGTCCAGGACGCGATCGATGTCGGAATCGGTGTTGAACATGGCAAGTGAGATGCGGATGCCATCGCGCTCGGGCGAGACGCGCACATCCTTAGAGGCGAAGTAGTCAATCCATTCATCGGCTGGCAGCGCGGCGACGTAGATATGCGGTGCACGGTTGGAGCGGTCTCGGGGGCCAACAAGCTTGATGTTGAGCGCATCAAGCCCCGCTATCAGCCTGTCGCCCAAATCGAAACAATGAGCCTGAATCTTCTCGATACCGATGTCGTTGATCAGATCGAGAGCCGCGCCGAGCCCCTGAATTGCCGGCAGGTTGAAGTTGCCGATTTCGAAGCGGCCTGCAGTGCGAGCCAATCCCATGTCGTCAGGGCGGGCGATGAAGTCCGCTGGCGGATTTTCGAGGCTGATTGCCGCAAGATACGCAGGCTCCAATTCCGTGCGGACCCGATCCCAATAGAGCAGGCCCAAGCCTTGGGGAACCAGGAGTCCCTTGTGTGTACCGGAGCCGATGAAGGTGGCGCCGACTTTCTTTGCATCGATCGGCACGACGCCGACCGCCTGCATAATATCGATGACGAAGTAGAGGTTCTTTTCGTTGCAGAGCGCACCTACGCTTTCGACATCGAAACGATGGCCTGCATGGAAAGCCACATACGATATCGAGACTGCTTTGGTATTAGCGTCGAGGTGTGGGCGGAAGCTGTCGGCGTTGACGATTTCCGTCATGGGAATGAAGCGGACCTCGACGCCCTTCTTCTTCAGGTTCAGGAATGCGTAGGTGTTGTTGGGATGGTCGCCATGGATCATCAGAACATTGTCCCCCGCCTTCAGCGGAAGAGCGTTCGCGGCAATGTTCATCGCCTCGGACGTGTTTTTCGTGAATGCAATTTCTTCGGTGGCGGCGTTCAGCAAAGCCGCGACCTTGGCCCGAGTTTCTTCCATGCGGTCAATCCACACGGATTTCGGACCAGCTGTCTCATAACTTTCCTTTATAAAAGCTTCAAAGGCTTGCTTGACCGGCGTTGACATCGGCGTCTGGAAGCCGGAGTCGAGGTAGGTCATTTTCTCGACGACAGGAAATAGCTTCCTCACCGCTTCAACGTCATAATACTGCGTCATTTATCTCTCCGATTCGGCCTGCTCCGCCGCCGCGTGCGCCGCGTTTTTCTCGTCCCGGACATTTAGGCGAAGCTGTTGGCACGCACCCTCTGCGCCGCAATTTTCCACCTGCGAGAGCAGCAGTGGCTAAAGCATAGGTAAAAACAGCTAGGGGTCCACAAAAATAACTTTTATCGAACCTTTTTATTCCATAAATTGATAATTTCCGGTCTCCCCCTAAAGGGTGGACTCGGGCTCCACATCTAGCCCTCGCACTTAAACGCCAGACCGATAGCCGGTGCTTAAGGTTGTGTGAGGCATTCCCAAATCCGAGGATCGCTGCTATAATCAAATTTCGGGAATTATTTTATCGAATTCTGTGATCCCACCCAATGCGAGATATTATGAGCTCAACAGTCAATTCGGATGGTCCATTGGATCGCGCATTCGCAATTCTTGATTTCGTGGCTACGCAACTAAAAGCAGTTACTGCGGCGGACATTGCCAAGAATCTCGACCTGCCCTTGCCAACGGCTCACAGATTGATCAGCAATCTCGAGTCCCGCGGACTACTCCAGCGCGCGGCGGGCACAAAACGATTTGTTGTCGGAAACAACCTGGTCGTGCTTGCGGGTAAGACGATTGGCTCAGCCTTTCGAACGGCACGACGCCACGCAGTTCTTCAGA
>NZ_JAMYKT010000042.1:0-28128 GCF_040317515.1 Mesorhizobium sp. M1428 | reverse complement strand
CATCAACAGGCCGGACAGAAGACTGCACCCGACCAACGCGCCATAATGTCGAATTACCTCTTGCATCGCGGGAGCCATCCACAGAGGACATCGTGGCCGTGAGCTTGCAGGCCTTGTGCGAATTCGTTTGGGTTCTGGCCCGGCAATACCAGACAGAGCCCGAAAATATTGCCGCGGCGATCCGGGCGTTGCTGAACACCGCGAATGTTGTCGTCAACCGGCCGGCCGTTGAGGCAGGGCTGTCAGTCCTCGATGCCGGCGGCGATTTCGCGGACGGCGTGCTCGCTTTTGACGGCGGCTGGCTTGGCGGGGAGACTTTCGTCTCGTTTGACCGGAAGGCCGTCAAACTGCTTTCGGCGCAGGGACAATCCGTACAGCTTCTTTTCTAAGTCTCTCCGCGGTGGTCTTTCACCCTGAGCTGTCGTGTCTGGGCTGTTGCGAGCAAATCGTTAGAAATTCCCCAACTACGAGGCCGACTTGGTCGCGCAGATCGCGTAGCGATGCTGCGTCGAGCGTTCCAGCGCCCTGAGGAAGTTTATGTGCCGTGCCTGCGCGCGATGAATCGCGCCGAACCGGGTGTCGACCACAGGTATCTCGAAGCCAGCCTCCACGAGAAGCGCGCAGACCTCGTCCGCTTTGGCGCCGTGCGAAAAGTGCAGCCGCGACAGGATGCTGCGATGGCGGTCCGCCATCGCCTGATCCAGTCCGTGGACCGGCCCGCCTGTCAGGCCAATGGCCCTTTCCAGGACTTGTCGCAGATGGGTTACCCAGGTCCCACTGACGAAATCACCATCAATGATCAGCAGCCGTCCGCCAGGCTTGAGCAGCGAGAACCATTCGGCGAATGCCGCTCGCGGATCCACCAACGTCCAGATGAGATGACGGGTGACGAGGACGTCGTAGCTTTCTCCTTTTTCAAGGGTGCGCTCGGCGTCGCCGATCAGAAACCGGATGCCGGTTTCGCTCTGCGTCGCCTTTGCACGCGCGCGGGCAAGCATGGCCTCTGACCAATCGAGCCCGGTCACGGCATAACCCAGGTCGTGCATGAGATGGGATACGACGCCGGTGCCGCAAGCGAGGTCGAGCGCGCGACGCCCATCCCCAGGCCCCAAGTGCTTGAGCATCAGCCTGTGCCAGGCCAGGCGTTCCCGCTGTGAGAAGATTTCATGCCCCACCGAAAGGTCGAATGTTCCGGCGCGCGCCGACCAATAGTCGCGTATCTCGTCCCGCAGCGAATAATTGGGCTCGCCCGCCATTCCAGACCCCTTCTCGTCGCACCAGTCTGGAATGGCTCTAAAAGATATTTCTTGAGACTGAAGTCATCTTTTAAGCCACCTCTGGTTAATCCACTTCAAGAGAGGGCGCGATGAATTTCGGAAGGATCCGAGCAGGGACGATGGCGGCAGCTATCGCCGCCCTGTCGATGACGCTGGCCGCCAGGGCCGAAATGGTTGCAGTGACTGACATCACGGGCCGCCAGGTCGAGGTGAACGTCCCGGTTGAGAAGGTAATCCTGGGTGAGGGCCGGCAGGTCTATCTCGTCGCGGCACTCGACACCGAGGATCCGTTCAAGCGCATCGCTGGCTGGCGCGAGGATTTCAGCCAGGCGGATCCGGACAATTACGCCGCCTATCTGGAAAAATTCCCCAGGATGGGGGAGATCCCGACTTTTGGCGGCTTCAAGGACGGTACTTTCGACGTCGAGCAGGCGGTCTCGCTCAGGCCCGACGTCATCCTGATGAATATCGAATCGAAGCAGGCTACGGAAGACGGCAAGTATATCGAGAAGCTCGCCGCCGCCGGCATTCCGTTGGTCTATGTCGATTTCCGCGAGCGCCCCTTCACCAACACCGAACCCAGCATGCGCCTGTTTGGCAAGCTGTTCGGCAAGGAGGAGCGCGCTGAGGAATTCATCACCTGGCGCGCCGCCGAGATCGCGCTCGTTACCGACGTCATCGAGCGGGCCAAGCCGGAACGGCCCAAGGTCTTCATCGAACGCGCCGGCGGCTATTCCGACGACTGCTGCATGAGCTTCGGCGACGACAATTTCGGCAAATTCGTCGAGATGGCAGGCGGCGACAACATCGCCAAGGGCATCATCCCCGGCACGTTCGGCACACTCAATCCCGAACAGATCATCGCATCCGACCCGGATCAGATCATCGTCACCGGCGGATGGTGGGACGCCTATGTGCCGGGCGGTGCCTGGGTCGGCGTCGGGCCCGGCCGTGATCAGGCAGAGGCGCTGCGCAAGCTGAAGGCGCTGACCGAGCGGCCGGCGCTGACCGGCGTGAAGGCCGTCGAGGATGGCGCGGTGCATGCCATCTGGCATCAGTTCTACAACAGCCCCTATCAGTTCGTGGCTATCCAGCAGATGGCCAAGTGGCTGCATCCGGATCTCTTCGCCGATCTCGATCCCGAGGCGACCTTCAGAGAGTTGCACGAGAAATTCTTGCCCGTAGCATACCGGCCCGGCCACTGGGTTTCGCTGACCGATGTCGATTGAATCGACGGCCGTCAGCACCGCGCTCGACAGCACCGATGGACGAGGGCGTTACCGCGCTCTCGTCTGGCGGCGGCAGTTGATCCTTGCCGGCCTCGGCGCTGCCCTGCTCTTCAGCCTGTGCGTCGACCTTGCGGTCGGTCCCGCCCGCTACGGACTTGGCGAGGTCATGCGGGCGCTTGTGTTTCCCGACACGGTGCCGCAGCAGGTGCGCGTGGTGCTCTGGGACATCCGCATGCCGGTCGCCCTGATGGCCATTGTCGTCGGGGCAGCGCTCGCCGTGGCCGGCGCGCAGTTGCAGACCATCCTCAACAACCCGCTGGCGAGCCCCTTCACGCCCGGCATATCCGCCGCCGCGAGCTTCGGCGCCGCGCTTGCACTTGCCTTCGGGGTGAGGCTTGTCCCCGCCGCAGTCGAATATGTGGTGCCGATCAACGCCTTCGTGATGGCGATGCTGGGGCCCTTGCTCATTCACGTACTAAGCGTAAAGCGCGGCGTCAGCGCGGAGACCATCGTGCTGCTCGGCATCGCTCTGGTTTTCACCTTCAACGCGCTGCTGGCGCTGGTCCAGTTTTTCGCCTCGGCGGAAGCGCTGGCGGCGGTCGTCTTCTGGACAATGGGCAGCCTCAGCAAGGCCACCTGGCCGAAGCTTGCAGTCACCACATTCATTCTCCTGGCAGTCTTACCCATTTTCGCCCGGCGCGTTTGGGCGCTGACGGCGTTGAGGCTCGGTGAGGACAAGGCGGCCAGCTTCGGCGTCAAGGTCGGTCGCCTGCGGCTCGAGACGCTCATTCTGGTGAGCCTCCTCGCCGCCATTCCCGTCGCCTTCGTCGGCACCATAGGTTTTATCGGTCTGGTAGGTCCGCACATCGCGCGCATGGTCATCGGCGAGGACCAACGCTTCTTCCTGCCCGCCTCGGCCCTTGCGGGCGCGCTCATCCTGTCGGCCAGCTCGGTCGTCAGTAAGTCGCTTATCCCGGGGACGGTCTTCCCGATCGGCATCGTCAGCTCGCTGATCGGCATCCCGTTCTTCATCTCGCTCATCCTGTCCAGCACGAGGCGCTCATGGTGACGATCCGGCTCGAGGCGCTCGGCGCGCGCTACGGCACGAGCCTGCGGCTTCGCGATGTGACGACGAATGCGTTCGAGGGCGGAGACATCGTGGCCGTGATCGGTCCGAATGCCGCCGGGAAGTCGACGCTCTTCAGGCGCATTGCCGGCCTCCTGGACGGACCGGGAGCAATGCATGTCGAGGGGGCCATTCGCGGGAAGAGCGGCATCTGCTACATGCCACAGGAAACGTCCGCCAACGCGGTGCTCACCGTCTACGAGTCAGTGTTGCTCGCCCGTAAGCAGGGTATGGGCTGCTCGGTGGGCGATGATGATTTGGCTCGCATTGACGAGACGCTGGCGGCGCTCGGCATCGCCGACATCGCTTTCCGCAACATTGGCGAGCTTTCCGGCGGCCAGCGGCAACTCGCCAGCCTGGCACAAACGCTGGTGCGCGAGCCGGAGATCCTGCTGATGGACGAACCGACATCAGCACTCGATCTGTCGCGGCAGGTGGAAGTGCTTGGCCTCATGCGGGGACTTGCTCAGGCGCGAGGCATGGTCGTGCTGATCGCCCTGCACGACCTCAATCACGCCCTTCGCTTCAGCGATCAGACAATGGTCATCGCGGACGGCCGGCTGGTCGCATGCGGGTCATCGCCAGACGTCATCACATCCGATCTGCTGCGCGACATCTATCACCTCAACGCCCGCATCGAGCCGTGCTCGCGCGGCATCGGCCATGTCATCGTGGATGGCGTGGCGGATGGGCGTCGGACGGTCATTATGTCGGCAGCGGAAACTGAATCCTGGATTAGGAGCAGATTCGAAGCGGCAGCCGTTCCGGCCGCGTGACGGCAACCGCATCATGCCGGTTGATCGACGCGCGCACTGATCACCTGATCCTCTGACTGCTGGTTGAAGGCGACAGCGTGCTTGCATTCAGCTCAAGGCGTGGCCGGCCAATCCATAGACCCAAGGCTCATTGTCTTCCCGGTTCAGGAAGCGGCGCCCTTTGGACATTGTCGTAACGGTCTCGGCAATGCCGAGACCGCACTGCTGGAGAAACGCGGCAAACACACCATCCTTCTCGCGGGTGTCGACGCGGGTGAATCGTCCTGCCAGTTCCTTCAGATGCACGGCTGTGAGGTGGACCGCGTCGAGATCGTTGCGCGCGACCATGGGGCCGATCATATGGCCACGTCCGAACTCGCGACACATGGAATAGCCGACGATCTCGCCGCCGCGGCTCAAAGTGCAGATTGAGGCATCCGCTGCGAGCAACGCGAGCAGCCTCTCGCGGTTTGTCCCAAACGCGGGCGTATCCTGCGCCGTGATCTCCTTCAGACTGTCGCTCGATAGCGCCTGCAATTGACCGTCCAGAGCCGGCATTGTTGGGAGCGTCTGTGGGACCTCCCCCTGGTGCATGTATACGATCGCCTCGGTCGTGAAGCCGAGTGAGACATAAAGAGGATAGGCAGCGTGGGTAGCATTGAGTGCCAAGTTGCGATCGCCGCACTGCTCGAGCACCAAGTCCATGAGCCATCGGCCGCCTCCTTGCGCTTGCGTGCGGGGCGTTGTGATCACTACGCCGATGGTGGCGAAATCGTCTCCGTGGGGAAACCACATCGCGCTGCCGAAAACGCGTCCAATACCATCAACGGCAACAATGCCGCGTCCGGCACGGCGCAGAAAGTCCCAATCCTTCGGCCGGTGAGGCCAGCGGACTGAGATCGACAGCGCGTGCAGTAGCTTGACGTCGACATCATCAATGTCCCGCGCGACCAGTTCGAAGGATTTCAGGCGTACTGATCTCTGCATCTCAATCGATCCGCTCCTTCAACGAATGCGCAAGGCACGCGGTGTTGATCCTGTCATCGATCGCCATGTCGCGACATACCCCTTTTGCCGCAGCATTATACGGGAAAGCCAGCAGGTTTAGCTGGTTCGAGGTGCTTTTTCGCAATCTTCGGCCAAAGCACGACGCAATTCGGCAGGGAACACTGCTGCCTGCGGATAGGCTGGTTGCACCCGGTGATAGTGTGCAAGCAGAGCGGACCGCCATGAACGTGGAAGAAATCCTCGCGACGCTGATTGCATTTCCCTCTGTTGTGGGCACGCCAAACGGCGCGATCGCCGATTGGATCCGCGACTACTGTCAGGCAGCCGGAGCCGAGGTGACAGTTCTCCCCGGTCCCGAGGGCGACCGGTCCAACCTCTTCGTGACGATCGGCCCGCGCCAGGGTCGGGGCTACATCATCTCCGGACATATGGATGTCGTGCCGGCCGGCGAGCCGGAATGGAGCTCGGACCCGTTTGTCCTGCGCCGCGAGGGCGGCAGGCTTTACGGCCGCGGCACCACCGACATGAAGGGCTTCCTCGCCTGCGCACTGGCCGTGCTCCCAGGACTTGCGGCGATGAACCTGCGGCAGCCAGTTCATCTCGCATTCTCCTACGACGAAGAGGCGGGGTGCCGCGGTGTGCCGCATCTCTTGGCAGCGTTGCCGAGCTTATGCGAGAGGCCGCTTGGCGCGATTGTCGGCGAGCCGAGCCGGATGCAGCCCGTGCGCGCGCACAAGGGGAAGGCCGCCGCGCGGCTCGAGGTGATCGGGCGACCAGGCCATTCGTCACGCCCCGATCTCGGACTCAATGCCGTGCACGCCATGGCCGGCGTCATCACATATGCCGTGGCCTACGGCCAATCGCTCGCGGACGGGCCGCGCGATCAAAATTTCGAGCCCCCATACTCGTCCTTGCAGGTGGGCGTCATCGCCGGTGGACAGGCGGTCAACATCATCGCTGGTCACTGCACAGCCGATATCGAGGCGCGTGCCGTGCCCGGCGTTTCTCCAGCCTCCCTGCTTGAGCCGGTCAAGGCCCGGCTCTTCGCCCTGCGAGACAGCGGCTTCGATGTGGCGTGGCACGAGTTGAGCACCTATCCCGCCCTTGCGCCCGCGAACGGGAGCGCGCTGGCGGCCGTTCTGACGGAGCTGACGGGGCAGGAGCCGCTCACGGCCGTCAGTTTCGGCACGGAGGCCGGGCTTTATCAGCAGGCCGGCATCGATGCGGTCGTTTGCGGCCCAGGCGACATCGGCCGTGCCCATCGTCCCGACGAATATATCGAGATCGGTGAACTCGCCGCTTGCCGGAAGATGATCGAGGGGCTCGGCGCGCGTCTTGCGGGCTGAAGAAAGGGGCGGTCACCATGGCGTTTCTTTTCAATTCCGATGCGGCGCGTGCTGCGGTCTTCCGCGAGATCTTCGCGCGCCAGATCCCGGATCTGGAATTCTTCCATTCCGGGGACGAGATGGAGCCGGAGAAGGTGCGCTATCTCATCACCTGGACGGTGCCGGATGAGATCTCGCGCTACCGCAATCTGGAAGTGCTGTTTTCCATCGGAGCGGGCGTCGACCAGTTCAAGCAGGACGTGGTGCCAAGCCATGTGAAGCTTGTGCGCATGGTCGAGGACGGCATCATACGCATGATGCAGGAATACGTCGCGCTCGGCGTATTGGCGCTCCACCGGGAGATGCCCGCCTATCTCGAGCAGCAGAAAAGGTGCCTTTGGCAACCGATTGCCGCTCGACAGGCGGCCGAACGCCGGGTTGGCTTCCTCGGTCTTGGCATGCTGGCCCGCGCGGCTATCGAGCGCTTGAAGCCGTTCCAGTTTCCGCTTGCCGGGTGGAGCCGCAGCGAAAAGCGGATAGAGGACGTCGCCTGTTTTCACGGCACGGACCAACTCGCGGGCTTTCTGAAGCAAACGGATATTCTTGTCTGCCTGCTCCCGCTCACAGAACAAACGCACGGCATCCTCGATGCAGAGTTCTTCGACTTGCTGCCCGTCGGGGCGACGCTAGTGCATGTCGGCAGGGGTCCGCAATTGGACCAGGCCGCGCTGATCAACGCGCTCGATACCGGTCACCTATCTGCAGCGATGCTTGATGTCACTGATCCAGAACCGCTCCCGGAAGTCCATCCGCTGTGGTCGCATCCGAAGGTGATGATAACGCCGCACATCGCCTCGGTGACGCAACCGCATACGGCGGCACAATCCGTCGTTGACAACATCCGGCGCCACCGCGCCGGAGAAGAACTGATCGGCCTCGTCGATCGGACACTCGGTTATTAACCAGGAAACATCGCATGTCACTTCTGATCACGATCGACACAGTTCCAGACTTCGCGCCGAAGGAGGCACTACCGGCTCCGGAGCGGCTCATTTCCGGCAATCCATCCTTCAAGACCTGGGCGCAGGATGCCTCGAAGGGAGAAAAGGTGCTCACCGGCGTCTGGGAGGCGACGCCCGGCGAGACGCATTCGATCAAGGGCACGATCTACGAGTTCTGCCACATCGTTTCGGGTCTCGTCGAAATCGAGGAGAAGGGCGGTGAGACCAAGACCTACCGTGCCGGCGACAGTTTCGTGATGAAGCCCGGTTTCGTCGGCGTCTGGCGCACGATCGAGACCGTGCGCAAGATCTACGTCTGCGTTTACGACTGAGTTCAGTACTCAAGGTCCGGCCGAATAGCGCGCGCGGCGTTTCAAAACAATCGGCTTTCCAGGTTTCGCCTGACGCGATTCGACGCCGTCAGACGGCTCATCCTCGACGGAAAATGCGGCGGCCGGTCCACTATTGTTCCGATGACGCTAGTGCAAATGAGGGACCTCCATCAATGAAAACCTACAAGATAGCGCTCATCCCCGGCGATGGCATCGGCAAGGACGTGACGCAGGCGGCATGGCAGGTGCTGCAGGCGGCGGCAAGACGGGGCGGTTTCGCCCTTGATCACACAAGATTCCCATGGTCGTGCGCCTACTACCTGGAGACCGGTGCAATGATGCCGTCAGACGGCATCGAGACACTTCGCAAATTCGATGCGATCTATCTCGGCGCTGTGGGCTGGTCCGCGGAAGTGCCCGACTCAGTATCGCTTCACGGACTGCTCCTGCCGATCCGGAAAGGATTCACGCAGTACGCCAACATACGACCGCACCGGCTGTTGCCGGGCGTTCAGGGGCCCCTCCGCTCCGATGGTTTCGACATCCTGTGCATCCGCGAGAATACGGAAGGCGAATACTCCGGCGCCGGTGGGCGCGTTCATTCCGGCACGGCCGATGAGGTGGCGGTTGAGACTGCGATCTTCACGCGTACAGGTGTCGAACGGATCATCCGTTTCGGTTTCGAACAGGCGCAGGCGCGCCGCAGGAAGCTCGCATCTGTCACCAAATCCAACGCGCAGAAACACTCCATGGTTTTCTGGGATGAGGTCACGCGCGAGGTGGCGAAAGACTATGCCGATGTGGAGGTCTCGCACTACCACATCGACGCCATTGCCGCCCGTATGGTCCTCGCGCCTGAAAGCCTCGACGTAATCGTCGCATCGAACCTTTTCGGCGACATCCTCACCGATATTGGAGCGGCCATTCAGGGCGGGCTGGGTTACGCCGCCTCCGCCAATATCAATCCCGATCGCAGCTCGCCTTCCATGTTCGAGCCAGTCCATGGTTCGGCGCCCGACATCGCGTATCTCGGCGTCGCCAATCCGATCGCCGCGATCTGGTCCGGTGCGATGATGCTCGAGCATCTGGGCGAGGGGCAGGCTGCGGCACAAGTGATGTCGGCAATCGAGTCCGCAACCGCGCGGGGGATTGGCACGATCGCAGGCAAGGACAGGACTGAAACGATCACGCAGGCCGTGCTGGCAGGATTGACCTGAAAGAGCAGAGGAAAAGACCATGAATGCGATGACGAAGATTGGCATGTTCAACGACTTCGACCTTTTCCGCCAGCAGGCGCTGATTGGCGGTGCCTGGCGGGATGCGGAAACCAAGGGCGTGGTCGATGTCATTGACCCTGCTAGCCAAAGTGTTCTCGGCACCGTTCCCGCAATGGGCGAGAACGAGACGAGAGCGGCAATCGCTGCCGCGGCTGAGGCCTTCAAAAGCTGGAGGAAAAGGACGCATGCCGAGCGTGCAGGACTTCTGGAGCGCTGGCACGACCTCATCCGTCAGCACGAACAGGATCTCGCGCTCCTGCTGACGCTGGAACAAGGCAAGCCGCTTGCCGAGGCGGTGGCGGAAATCCGCTACGGCGCATCTTTTGTGAAATGGTTTGCGGAGGAGGCGCGCCGGATCGGTGGCTCGACCATTCCGTCACCCACGGCCGATCGCCGCATTCTGGTGCTGAAAGAACCCGTCGGCGTCTGCGCCATCATCACGCCGTGGAATTTCCCCAACGCAATGATCGCACGCAAAGTGGCACCGGCGCTGGCCGCAGGTTGTACGGTTGTCATCAAGCCGTCGGAATTTACACCATTCTCGGCGCTGGCGCTCGGCGTTCTGGCGGAACGGGCAGGTATCCCTGCCGGCGTGATCAACATTGTGACCGGCATGCCCATCGAAATCGGCAACGAATTGATGGCCAACCAGACGGTGCGCAAGATCTCGTTCACCGGTTCGACCCGCGTCGGTGCGCTGCTCATGCGCGGCGCGGCCGATAGCATCAAGCGGCTGAGCCTGGAGCTTGGCGGCAACGCGCCCTTTATCGTCTTTGACGACGCCGATCTGGATAAGGCAGTTGAAGGGGTGATCGCGTCCAAGTTCCGCAATGGTGGTCAAACCTGCGTCTGCGCGAACCGGATTCTCGTGCACGAAGGCGTTTACGACGCTTTCGCCGAAAAGCTGAGCCGGCGCGTGGCGCGGATGAAGGTTGGCGCAGGGACCGACGAGGGCACTGAGATCGGCCCGATGATAAACGCCGCCGCGATCGACAAGATCGAGCGTCACATCGCGGATGCACAGGCGAAAGGTGCACAGATCATCGCCCAAAGCGAGACGGTGCCGGAGGGCAAGCAATATGCACGGCCCGTCGTGCTGGGAGAGGCTACTACCGGGATGCTCCTGGCATCCGAAGAGACGTTCGGTCCGGTGGCGCCGCTTTTTCGCTTCGAGACGGAGGAAGAGGCCATCGCCATCGCGAATGGTACGCCGTTCGGCCTTGCCGCCTACTTCTACACCGACAACCTCAAGCGCTCATGGCGTGTTGCCGAGGCGCTGGAGTTCGGTATGGTCGGGCTCAACACAGGCATGATCTCGACCGAAGTTGCGCCTTTCGGCGGTGTCAAGCAGTCGGGAGTGGGGCGCGAAGGATCGCAGCTCGGCATCGAGGAATATCTCGAGGTCAAGGCGCTTCATGTTGGCGGGCTTGACTAGTTATCTTGCAGGCAGGTGGAAACACTTGCAGCGTTGGAACAATAAAGAAAGGGGCGGTGAAAACCGTCCCTTTCTCTATTGCGACCAGTGGCTATTAAGGTTTGGGAGCGCCTCGCTCTGGCGCGACTGCGCCTACAAACGTTCAGGCGAATTCCCGAACTGGCTCCAGTCCGACGGCGCCGGCCAGACCGCCGATATCCTTGATTTCGGTATATTCGTAGAAGGGGTTTGCAGGCTCGTGGCCGCGGTTCACCCAGACCTTGCTCTTGATACCGAGATCATAGGCGGTCATGAGATCATAGCGGAATGAGGACGACACGTGCGTGATGTCCTCCGGGCCGCAGCCGAGCTTCTCGAACATATATTCGAAGCCCTTCATCAAAGGCTTGTAGGCGCCGGTCTCCTCGGCCGTGATGACCATGTGGAACGGCGCGCCGAGTTTCTCCACGTTCGACATGATCAGGCTCTTCATGGAGTTCGACAGGATCACCAGCGGAATCTCCTTGGCGACCTTGGCCAGGCCCGCCGGGACATCCGGGTGCGGACCCCATGTCGGCACTTCCGCATAGATGCGCTGGGCATCCTCGGGCCGGAATGCGACGCCGTTGCGCTTGCAGGCACGTTCCACGGAATTGTGTACGACCTCGCTGTAGGGCTTCCAGGCGCCAAGAACCTCGTCGAGGCGATAGGCCGAGAAATCCTTGATGAACTGCGCCATCACAGCTGGGGAGAGCTGCGCGCCGTATACGCGTCTCGCCGCGCCGGCCATGTCGAAGTTGGATAGTGTACCGTAGCAGTCGAAGGTGATGTATTTCGGTCTGAACTGGGTCATAAGCGTCGATCCTTCCAATCCTGTCGGCACTGCGTGCCTTTAACAGCAAGGATCATAATGAGGACCGGAGAAGACTAGTCGCCGCATTCGATGCGCCCTGAAGCAGATTGTTTTGTATTGGGTGAGAGCTTTGGCAGAGAGTTGCGCCTGAGTTCGTTTCGGGCTTCGCGGGAGCGCGATCCTTCAGCCGTGCGTCGGCATAAAATGCGGCGCCGGCGGCAAAGGAAAGTCAAAACGCCTATCGCTCAGGTTCTGGTCGGGAAAAACTGCTGTCAGCGGCAGCCTATCTTGGGCCTAGAGAAATCAGGCCCGGAATCAACCATCACCGCGCAGCAGACCACGCTGGAAACGAGCTGAAGGACGAAACCACACCACGCCGGACTCATGCTCTCGTCAGTCAGGCACCGCGCTGAATCGGAGGAAGAAATGCTGGCAAATTCACTGATCGAACTCGATCGCGCACATCTGGTTCACCCGTTTTCATCCTATCGGAGCCACGAGGACGCGGGCGTGCGGGTGCTCAAATCCGCCAAAGGCGCAACCGTGACCGATGCAAGCGGGAAAACCCTGCTGGACGGATTCGCCGGTCTATGGTGTGTAAACATCGGATACGGCCAGGAAAGCGTCGTTGAAGCAGCCGCAAAGCAGCTAAGAGATCTTCCCTATGCGACGGGATATTTCGGGCTGGGATCCGAGCCTGCCATTCGCCTTGCTGCCAGGCTTGCCGAACTGGCGCCCGGCGATTTGAACCATGTCTATTTCACGCTTGGCGGCTCCGACGCAGTCGACAGTACGATCCGCTTCATTCGCTATTACTACCATGCCAAGGGTACGCCGCAAAAGGACCAGTTCATCTCGGTCGAGTATGGCTACCATGGATCCTCGACGGCAGGGTCAGGTCTGACAGCGATCCCGGCCTTCCACGCGGGTTTCGGCGTGCCTTACGACTGGCAGCACAAAATTCCTTCGCACTACGCCTATCGCAATCCGGTCGGTTCCGACCCGCAGGCGATCATCGATGCATCGGTCGCGGCCCTGCGGGCCAAAATCGCGGAACTCGGCGCGGGCCGCGTTGCGGCCTTCTACGCCGAACCAATCCAGGGTTCGGGCGGTGTCCTCGTTCCACCGACAGGTTGGCTGAAGGCTCTGCACGCCGTGTGCAAGGAACACGACATTCTGTTCGTTGCCGACGAAGTTATCACTGCCTTTGGCCGTACCGGCCCCCTCTTCGCGTGTGAGGATGACGAGGTCGTGCCAGATTTCATAACCACAGCGAAGGGACTGACCTCGGGCTACGTGCCGATGGGCGCCGTCTTCATGTCGGACCACGTGTACAATACGATCGCGGACGGAGCCGGCAAAGCGGCGGTCGGCCATGGCTATACTTATTCGGCCCATCCCGTGAGCGCGGCAGTCGGGCTTGAATGCCTGCGTCTCTATGAAGATGGCTTGCTCGAGAATGGGCGGAAAGTGGGGAAGCGCCTGATGCAAGGCCTTTGCTCGCTCGCCGACCACCCGCTGGCTGGCGACATCCGCGGTCGCGGTATGCTGGCAGCAATCGAGTTGGTCACCGACAAGGAGCGCAAAACGCCGCTGCCGGCGGCGGCTGATCCGGGGCGCCGCATCTTCGAGCGCGCGTGGGCGAACGGCCTTGTCATCCGTGCCTTCAACAGCGGCATCCTCGGCTATGCGCCGCCGCTCTGCTGCACAGACGACGATATTGATGGAATCCTCGAACGCACGCGGATGACGCTGGACCAAACCCTCCAAGATAAGGATGTGCGGGCAGCGATGAAGGGATGATCAGCGGGCGCATCGCATCGACCAGGGCCTTTTGGGACTATCTTGGCGATCGGCTCGGCGTCACCGAGACTTCACGTCCAATACTTGCCAAACCTCGTCAGCGGCGGCTTCGCATCCCACTCGTCGACTTTGCCTCTGTTATCCATGGCGCAGCAAAGATGATGGTCAGGCGATTTGTTTCCACGAATCGTCGACCTCGCATCTGCCATCCTGAAGCTCAGCGAGTTCGATCGTGACTCGTTGCACGGCGAGTTCGGGTCTCTTCGGCCTGGAGCCCGCCATTGAGACAATTCCCGCCCGCTCAAGGGCCGCCAGGGAGCGGGATACGTTCGGCTGCGGACGCGCCGCCAACCTGCACAGTTCCGTGATGCTTTGCGGTCGATACCGATGGATCAGCGCCACCAGCCGACAATTCTCAGGGGTCAACGCCCGCAGAATCTCTTCCGGCGCACACGACTGGGCCATTGGTTCACGGACCACCAGATGCCCCGCCTCCTGAGCCGTCGCCGCCATCACTGTCGTGCGTGTTTTCCTCAGTAAGAGTGCTTTCCAAGTAAACAACAGCCTCGACGAAAGACGGAAATGCTTCTTTTACCCTGTCGAGGTTTTCGAGCACCTTGTCTGTTTTCAGGTCAAAACCGTATCGATGCCGCACCAGGTGACGGAATCCCTTTAACTCACTCAGGGACTGATAAAGCTCGGGGTCGAGCACAGCCGGGCGGATGCCTGCAATTTCCGCCGACATCTGATCGAGCACGTCCTGGTGCATCGTAGGCCCTTGGGGAACGAGGCCGTCTATGTCGTTGGACAGGCTGAGCAAGATGTCCTCGATGCCGTTGTAGACATTGTGGACTCCCAGCGAAACAGCTGCGACCGCTCCCCATTCGCCGAGTGACATCTCACTCCCATGAGCCGACAAAAATTCCTCGATTTGCTGCAGTTCCTTCGCAGCGCGGTCGATTTTTGGCGACAGTTTTGCGAATGCCGGATGCTTAAACGCTGTCATTGAGCAATTCCTGCACTCGTTCGGACGAAACGTCTGAAGCAAAGATCAGGTCATAAGGAATGTTCGTTCCCCGAAGCTGGTCTGCGACCAAGCGCTCTACCAGGGCCCGGCGCGCAGGATCAGTGCTTCCGTGAACCAGCAGATCTACGTCCGAATGGACGCGGAAACGGTTTTTCCGGAGGGATCCGACAACAGAGATATCGACGCCGCGGGCTTTGGCGTTCCGGAGAATACGCGATACACAGGCTTGCGCGGTCTTCCGGCGATCGTCAGCTCTTCGGTGGATCAAAGTGTCAATCTTGTTCATCTTTTCGCCTGTTGCCTTTGGTCCAACTGTGACCCGAGGCTAGATTGTCGCACTCCGCAAGCGGTGCGTGCTGCCTGCCTATATATCATCGAATGATATATATTCAAGCCATTTGACGAGGACAAGGCGAAAACAGGCGTTCGCCGGAAGTGTCAGATGCAGTCGAAGTTTTAGGCTAGGCGCCGTTCAGACGAGTGGCAATGACGGCCTCGCCCGAAGCGTGACGTCGTCATTCGACAAATGCCGCGCGCGACAAGATGGAGCGTGGCACGAGCGCACGCCGCTTGTGGATCGAACCGGAGCAGCCTTCTCATCTGTCGAAAATGATGTCGAGAGGCAAATGGGATTTCACGATCGGTGACTTCAGCACGACGAAGCTGAAATATTTGTCGATCCCGATATCCAATTCGATCATGCGCTCCATGATCGTCTGGTACTCGCTGATGCCCGCTGTGACAAACTTCACTAGATAGTCGTAGCCGCCTGAAACCAGATGGCATTCGATGACAGAATCGACTTTCTGAATTGCGGTGAGAAATCTCGCGAAATCGTTCTGTTGATGGTGCTTGAGCGTGACTTCGGTGAAGATCGTCAGAGTCTGTCCGAGCTTGGACACATCTATCTGGGCGGAATAGCCGGTGATGAAGCCTTCCGCCTGAAGCTTCTTCACGCGCATCAGGCAAGGGCTCGGCGAAAGGTTCACCAGGTCGGCAAGCTCGACATTGGTGACCCGCCCGTTCTTTTGCAGTTGGGATAAGATCTTGATGTCGATCTTGTCGAGCTTCATTGGAAACCTGTCACACGTTCGAACCGCGGATCGCCCGGCAGACAGCGTCCGTCACCTCCTGCGTGGTTGCTGTCCCTCCTACGTCCGGCGTCAGCACGCCTTCACTCGTCACCGTTTCCACAGCGCTCATCAGCCGGGCGGCCGCTGCGCTCTCGCCCAGGTGTTCGAGCATCTGGGCAGAGGTCCAGAAGGTGGCGACCGGGTTGGCAATACCTTTGCCGGCGATGTCGAATGCCGAGCCGTGAATTGGCTCGAACATCGAGGGATAGCGCCGCTCGGGATCAATGTTGGCCGTTGGTGCAACGCCGAGACTGCCCGCGAGCGCGCCGGCAAGGTCGGACAATATGTCGGCGTGAAGATTGGTGGCGACGATCGTATCGAGGCTCCGAGGTTTCAACGTCATACGCACTGCCATAGCATCGACTAGCATCTTGTCCCACGCCACGTCGGGGAATTCCTGCGCCACCTCGGCTGCGATTTCGTCCCACATTACCATGCCGTGACGCTGCGCGTTGGATTTCGTAACAACGGTCAGGAGCTTTCGCGGCCGTGACTGCGCCAGCCGGAATGCATAGCGCATGATGCGGGTGACTCCGACGCGCGTGAAGATCGCGACTTCGGTTCCGACCTCCTCGGGCAGGCCGCGATGGGCGCGGCCGCCGTGGCCCGAATACTCGCCCTCGGAATTCTCCCGCACGATCACCCAATCCAGATCGCCAGGGCCAACGCCCGCCAGCGGCGAAACAATCCCGGGCAATATCCTGGTCGGCCGCACGTTCGCGTATTGATCAAAGCCTTGGCAAATCGGCAGGCGGAGTCCCCAGAGCGTGATGTCGTCGGGCAGATCGGGAGCGCCCACCGCGCCAAAGAAGATGGCGTCGAAGCGCTTCAGTTGCGCCACTCCATCTTCGGGCATCATCCGACCATGGGCCTTGTAATAGTCTGAGCCCCAGTCGAAGTGCTCGACGCGCAGCTTGAAGTCGCCGCAGCGCTGCTGCAGCGCCTCAAGTGCCTGGAGACCTGCGGCAATCACCTCCGGGCCGATCCCGTCGGCAGGAATGGCGGCAATCTCATATTCGCGCATCGTCACTTCCTTGTTTTTGGTGCTGGCCGCCTCGTGGCCTCAATCTCGTGTGCGATCGAGATTGTACCTTGGCAAGACGGTCTTCTCAGAATTCAGCGACCTTGCCCCACGCAGCGGTCTTCAGACGCTCGGGCCTATAGGGACGCGGATCGACAATAGGCTCGCTGCCTGTGACGATGTCGGCGATCATATGCCCCGCGCCGGGGCCAATCCCGAAGCCGTGACCACTGAATCCCGCCGCCAGGATGAAGCCCGGAATCCCCTCCACTTCGCCGACAGCGGGAATGCCGTCGGGCGTGCTGTCGATATAACCCGCCCAGACATCGGAGATCGCGACGCGTTGGAGTTCGGGGATCAATTCGCAGGCTCTTCGATATGTAAGCCGAATCTGCCCCATGTCGGGCTTTGGGTCGAGAATCCGGTTCCGTTCCATTGGCGTGATGTCGTCGAGGGCCCATTTGCGCAGGCTTTCATGGCCTTGACGCCAGCCCTCGAAGGCGCCCGGGGCGAGACTGCGCCAGCGGCGGGCGAACATAGGTACAAACTCTCGGCTGAACCTGAACTGCTGCGGCGTTGGATCGACACGCGCCCGCCCGCTGATCGCCAGCGCGTATCCACCGTTGCTGCGCCGCGTCAGAGAGACGCGCGCGGTATGCAGGGCATCCGGCAGACCGTTTGCGCCTGGCGCCACGGCTAGAATGGACTGACGCACGGCAGCTTGCGGGAAGCGCATGCCAAGCTGGTTGCAGAAGGAAGAAGCCCACGCGCCTCCGGCCATGACAACGGTTTTCGTCCGTATGGTGCCTGCTTCGGTCACCACAGCGCTCACCCGGCCGGCGCTCAACTCCAGCCCGCGCGCCGCGCAATGCTGATGTACGGTTCCGCCCGCCGCCATGATGCCGCGCGCCGCAACCGGGACTGCCTTGGAAGGGTCCGCCGTTCCGTCAGTTGGCGAGAACACGCCACCTTTCCATTTGCGGCCCGTGGCTTTGCCCCGTTCGGTGGCTTCTTCTGCGCTCAGCACGTGCGTGGTGACCCCGACCGTTCTCGCAAAATCGCGCCACTTCGCCCAGCCTGCCAGCTCATTTTCGTCTTGTGAGAGATAGAGGAGCCCGCAGCGGCGAAAGCCGGTGTCTTGGCCGGTCTCCTGTGCCACCTTCTCCCAGAGGTCGAGACTCTTGGTCGCCATCGGCAGCTCGCGCGCATCGCGGTTCTGCTGGCGGCACCAGCCCCAGTTGCGGCTGGACTGCTCGGCCGCGATACGCCCCTTTTCGACCAGGGCGACCTTGAGGCCGCGGCGCGCCAGATAGTATGCGCTGAACACGCCCACCACGCCGCCGCCGATGACGACGACGTCCGCTTCGTGAGGGAGGGAAGGGCTGCAGTCGATGTGCATGAGCGGCGCGGACATGGATGGGACTCCGGTAATTTGAAGCATCCTAACCTGTAGCCTGGAGAGACAGGCTGCGGAGTTTGTGCCTGGACGGAATATCCTGCGTTTAGCAGCCCCCAGGACAGGCAATTATTGCGCGAAAAGCTCGCTGCGCGGGGCAAGCAGGAGTACACTTCATGCAGTCGCGTCATCTGCGGCATGCGCGGTACACGGCGCAGTCGTCGACCTTGATCGGCAGTGCCTTGGCCGACATCGTGATGGGCCGCACGGTCACCAATCCGCTCGGCGGCATGGCCTGCATATGGTGCCGATGTACACCGGAAATCTTTGGTCATATCCCTCATGGGCGCGTATTGCCGGATGAAGGATGTGGTTGCCTGATCCCGGTTTCCGCGCCGAAACGGGAACAGAGTGAAATGCCGAACTGGATGTTCTTTTCAGAAGTTCCTGCCGCCCGAGGGCCAAGTTTCGAAGACTCTGCGGAAACAGAACAGTCAAACTGGCTGGAAGAACGGAGCAACCCTTCCTTATGGCAGGCAGGCTTCAGAGGACATTCGATAGGCAAGGCTTGCCCCTTCGGAGAGTTCTCCAAGAAAAAAGGGAACAGAGTCCGGTAAACGGACCGGATTTCATAAGGGAACCGCCACGATGAGCAGAACCCGTCTCTCGCAGCCTCAGCGCGCGAAGCGCCGAGAAGCCCGGACTACGGCAGCTACGGTGAGGCGCTTCCGCTCAAAGGGCGATGATGCGGTCCGCAACAGGGTGGACGCGCTCGGTTGAAAGGGGAGGTGACCTCGATGGTCGCAAGCATCCAGGCTGTAGCCCCCCACGATGTGGCGCTTTCGGTGCGCGACCTCACGGTGAATTTGCCGCAAGGCATGGAACGGGCCCATGCTGTCAAGAACATTTCCTTCGATCTCAAACGCGGCCAGATACTCTGCATCATAGGCGAGTCCGGATCGGGCAAGTCGGTCACGGCGAACGCGATCATGGGGCTTCTGCCGAAGGTGATCCGCCTCTCATCGGGTGTCATCCAGCTGGAGGGGATGAACATCATCGGCATGTCGCCAGACAAGCTGCGCAATCTGCGTGGACGGGTCGTGTCGATGATCTTTCAGGACCCGCTCTCGGCGCTCAATCCCCTGATGACGGTGGGCGCGCAGATTGACGAGGTCATGGCCGCGCATGGCTTCGGCACGCCACAAACCTGTCGCAATCGCGCCATCGAGCTGCTCACTGAAGTAGGCCTGCCAGATCCCGAACTCATGTATCACCAGTACCCTTTCCGGCTTTCGGGCGGGCAGCGGCAGCGCGTCATGATCGCCATGGCCTTGGCGCTCGAGCCGACGGTCCTGATTGCAGATGAACCAACGACCGCCCTCGACGTCACCACCCAGGCTCAGATCCTGCAACTGATCCGTGACATTCAGCGGCGCAAAGGCATGAGCGTGATGTTCATCACCCACGATTTCGGCGTGGTGGCCGAGATCGCCGACAGCGTCGTGGTGACGGAAAAGGGCCATGTCGTCGAACAGGGCAGCGCCGAGCAGGTGTTGAAGTCGCCCAAGCACCCTTATACCCAGCGCCTGATCGCGGCCGTACCACATTTGACCGGCGAAGATCGTTCTCGCCCGGAGGCTGCCAGCAAGGAGCCCATCCTCAAGGTTGAGGGTCTGGTGAAGACCTATCGCGGCGGCAGCGCGCTGTTCGGCGCGCAGCGGACTGTGACGGCGGTCAACGAGGTTTCGTTCGAACTGGCGCCTGGCCGCACGCTGGGGATCGTAGGCGAGAGCGGTTCGGGGAAATCCTCGCTGGGCCGGCTGCTGATCAAGCTGCTGGACAGTGACGGCGGCAGGATCTTGTTCGAGGGCTGTGACATAGCCAAGCTTTCCGAAGCGAAGTTCCGCCCGCTTCGACCGCGGATCCAGATGATCTTCCAGGATCCCTTCGCTTCTCTGAATCCACGCTCGACGGTCGGCCACATCATGACAGTAGGTCCGATGGCGCACGGGATGCCTTATGCTCAAGCGCGCGATGAAGCGCGTGCGCTTCTGGCCCATGTCGGTCTCGATGCCGGTGCTTTTGGCCGCTACCCGCACGAGTTCTCGGGTGGGCAACGCCAGCGCATCGGCATCGCTCGTGCGCTGATGTTCAAGCCGAAGCTGTTGATCGCCGACGAGGCTGTCTCCGCACTCGACGTGTCGATCCAGGCGCAGATCCTGCAGCTTCTGGACCAGATCCAGCGCGAGACCGGCGTGTCGATGGTCTTCATCACGCACGACCTGCGCGTCGCCAGCCAGATCTGCGACGAAATCGCTGTGATGCAGAAGGGCCGGATCGTCGAGCGCGGGCCGCCCTCGCAAATATTCCTGAACCCGCAAGCAGCCTACACGCGCCAACTGGTAGCGGCAATTCCAGGAGAGCGGCCGGGCAATGCCCGTCCAGTAGCAGCAAACGCATAACAAATAACAAGAGAGGAACTACCATGACCAAAAATTCATCGACTACGTCCAACTACTCGAGGCGCGAAGCGCTGCGACTGATGGCGCTAGGTGGGGCTGCAGGCCTCATCGCGCCCAATCTGTTGGGCAAGCCCGCCTTCGCCAAGACCCCTCCTGCAGGCCCGGCCGGTCGCGTCGTCGTCGGTCTTTCGCAAGAGCCGACCGTATTCAATCCGCTGATGGCGCATATCGAAGTCGATGACGCGGTCCATTTCTCGGTTTTCGATGCGTTGGTCCGGATGGATCCCCAAGGTGGCCTACATCCAAACCTCGCAGCCGAGGTGCCAAGCCAGAAGAACGGCGGCATTTCGGAGGACGGTCTCAACTGGCGCATCCGGTTGCGCGACAATGCCCGCTGGCACGACGGTGAGCCCTTCACGGCCGAGGACGTGAAATTCACCCTTGAGCTCATCACGAACCCGAAGTTTCGCGCTTGGCGCACGAGCGGCCATTCGCTCGTGCAGGACATCACAGTGGTTTCGCCCACCGAGATCACATGGCGGATGAAGGAGGCTTTTGCGCCCTACCTTTCATTCTTGGCCGAAACCTTCATCGTGCCTAAGCACATTCTGGGGAAAGAGGCCGATCCGAATACCGCCGCGTTCAACCAGGCGCCGGTCGGCACCGGCGCATTCAAATGGGGCCAGCGCGTCGCGGGCGATCACATCGAGCTCGTCGCCAATCCTGAGTACGCCGGCGAAGGTCCCTATGTCGAGCAGCTCATCTTCAAATACATCCCCGACATGACGGTGCTCTACACGCAGTTCAAGAGCGGCGACGTGGACCTGGTTGATCAGTCGTTCATCACCGCCGACCATTATACTGAAGCCCGCGAACTACCAGACCGCGTGGTGACACTGGAGACAGGGGCATCCCTGGAGTCGATCTACCTCAATTTGGGCCGCCCGCAGTTCAAGGATCTGGCAGTGCGCCAGGCGCTCTACGCCGCGTTGGACAGGAAAGCGATCGTCGACACGATCTATTACGGCGTGGGCACTCTCACCGAGACCTTCATGCCGAAGGAGTCCTACTACTACGACCCGGACCTGCCGGTTCAGGAGTTCAATCTGGACCGGGCGCGCCAAATCCTTGATGAGGCCGGCTGGGCGCCGGGGCCGGATGGAATCCGCGCCAAGGATGGGGTGCGACTGTCCTTCTCCAACTCGACAACTTCTGGCAACAACCTCCGCGAGCAGACGCAGCAGTTCCTGCAGCAGACGTTTGCCGAGATCGGCGTCGAGATGACGATCTCGAATTTGCCGGCTGCAGTTATGTGGGGCGAGTTCTGGCTGAAGTCGCAATTCGACACCGCCATGGTGGGCGTCACGTATCTGATTGCCGCGGACCCCGACGCCACAAACCGGCTCCATACGAAGGCGATCGCCGCTCAAGGCGGACACGGCTCGAACACCGGACAATATTCCAATCCTGAGGTCGATGCCCTGCTCGAAAAGGGTGCTCGCAGCTTCGATCCGGAAGAACGGCGCGGGATCTATAACCGGGTGCAGGAAGTGGTGCGCCACGATCTGCCCTTCCTGCCGCTGTTCGCCTACACAATCGTCCTCGGACGCAAGAAAGGGTTGGACGGCTTCGAGCCCAACGCCAACACCCGCACCGCGTCGTGGAATGCCGCGGCCTGGCAGTGGAAGGCCTGATCCACGCAGTTGCCGCCGCCCGGTTCCGTCGCGGCGGCGGCAACAGATCAGAATCATCAACCCACAATGGAGGACTCGAATGCGCGGCTTCCTGCTCAATCGCCTCTCTCAGAGCCTGGTGCTGCTTGTGATCGTTTCGATCATCGGCTTCGGCATTCTGAACCTCCTTCCCGGCGGCCCGCTGGCGCAATTTGGGCTTGATCCCGGAATGACCCAGCAGGATATCGAGCGTCTCAAGGGGCTGCTGGGCCTCGATCGGCCTATATGGATCCAATATGTGGACTGGGCATGGCGGCTGGTGCGGGGCGACTGGGGTCACTCGTTCCGTGATGGAGCGCCGGTGTTGGAGGTCATCGGCAGCCATCTCTTTGCCACGCTGCTGTTGATGGGTTCCTCAACCGTGATTGCAATTTCCATTGGCGCCTGGATCGGAATCCGCGGCGCCACGCGCCGCTATTCGCTGTTCGACTATCTCGCAACTGTCGGTGCCATGGTCGCGTTGTCGGTCCCCACCTTCTGGTTCGGGCTCGTCGGCATCTACGTCTTTTCCCTGAAGTTGGGCTGGCTGCCCGCGGGCAATATGTCCGAGATCGGCGACGCCTCGATCCTGGGCTACCTCCACCATCTGATCCTGCCAAGTATTGTGCTGTCGCTGGTCCATGTCGCGATCTGGAGCCGCTACATGCGGACGGCGACTCTCGACGCCATCAGCCAGGACTTCGTCAAGACGGCTCGGGCCAAGGGGTTGAGTGAACGCCGGATCCTGATGAAGCATGTCGTCGGCAACGCACTTTTGCCGATGATTACCTTGGCCGGGATGCAGCTTCCCAGCGTCCTCACTGGCGCGCTCGTGACCGAAACCGTCTTTACCTGGCCAGGAATGGGACGGTTGTTCCTCGATAGCCTTGGTTACAGCGACTATCCGGTTGTGATGGGGCTGCTGATGTTCTCCGCCATCCTCGTTCTGCTTGGAAACCTGATCGCCGATATTGTCGTCGCTATTGTCGATCCGCGCATTCGTCTGGCTTGAGCGCGCAACTTCCCCGACAGGAGACAGCCGATATGACCGCTCTCACCGCAAATGCAGCTCCGAGCCGATGGAGAAACAACCGCGCGGCACGTCGTTTCATGCGCCATCGCTTGGCGCTGCTCGGGTTGGCGATGATCATCTTCCTGAGTCTTGCTTGCGTCCTCGGCCCCCATCTCCTGCCTTATAACTCACTGTATATCGATCTGCGGGCCCGCTTTGCCCCCCCGCTGACGGGCTACCACTTTCTAGGCACCGATCCGCTTGGCCGCGACGTGGCGGCAAGGCTTTTGATGGCGGGACGAATCTCGCTGCTGGTCGGTTTCTTCGCCATGGTTCTGTCGACGCTCATCGGCACCCTGGTCGGCGTGATTGCCGGCTATCGCGGCGGCTGGGTCGGGGCCACGCTGATGCGCACGGTCGACGGAGTCCTGTCGTTCCCATCGATCTTTCTGCTGCTGGCGCTGGCTGCCGCACTGAAGCCCAGTCCCGTGATGATCACCGTCATTATCGCCCTCACCAGTTGGATGGAGGTTGCCCGGATCGTCGAAGCGGAAGTCCGCTCGTTACGCGAACGCGAGTTCGTCCTGGCCGGGCGAATGCTGGGATTGAGCGGCACCCACATCATGTTCCGCGAGATACTGCCCAACGCCATGGGGCCGATTATCGTCGCTTCCACCTTGACGGTCGCGCGCGCCATTCTCATGGAAGCCTACATCAGTTTCCTCGGCTACGGGATCCAGCCGCCACTTCCCAGCTGGGGCAACATGCTCAATGGCGCCCAACAATATCTGGGCAGCGCGCCTTGGCTGGCAATCATTCCCGGAGCTGCAATCACCATTGCGGTAACCAGTTTCAATTTCATCGGTGACGGGCTGCGTGATGCGCTCGACGTCCGAGACGACCACATCTGAAGTTTCATCGACCGCAGATCTTTACCCCTGCAATGCAGCGAGAAGTCAGCCACGTGCAAGAGCCTCATATCGCCGACAAGAACACACCCTACTGGTGGGAAGCAGCGCCCGTCATGCCGCTGCCGCGCCAGCCAGTCGCAAAGGAGCTTGACGTGGCAATTGTCGGCGCCGGTTATGCCGGGCTTTCGGCCGGGCTGGTGCTGGCGCGCGAAGGACGCTCGGTCGCAGCCTTTGATGCGATGAATCCGGGCGAGGGTGCTTCCACCCGCAACGGCGGGATTACGAGCGGAAGCATCCGGCCGGACTATGCCACGATCACCCGGCGCTTCGGGGAAGAGAAGGCCATGGCGATCGAGGCCGAGGGCAAGGTCGCACGCGAATTCCTCTACGACTTCATCAAGACCGAAGGGCTCGACTGCGACTTCCGACTGGTTGGCCAATTCAAAGGCGCTTTCGGATATGAACAGTATGAGAAGATGGCGCGCGGCGCCGAGACGCTGGCGAAGAAACTGGGGATTGAGTCCTACGCGGTTCCGCGTGCCGAGCAGCGAAATTATATCGGCACCGACTTCTACCGCGGCGGGACCGTTCGGATGGACATTGGCGGGCTGCACCCCGCAAAATTCCATGCTGAGCTCCTGCGGGTGGCGCTCGCATCCGGGTTGACGGTCCATTCGCATACAGTGGTCAAGTCGATCGAGAGGAACGGTTCGGGGTTCCGCGTCGCGACTTCGGCAGGGACGGTGGATGCACGGCAGGTTCTGGTCTGTACCAACGGCTATACCGACGGCGCCGCTCCCTTCCTACGCCGCCGCCTGGTTCCGGTCCGCAGCCGGATCATCGTCACCGAGGAACTTGCGCCCGATATCATGGCGCGACTGATGCCGAAGCTGATGACGATCACCGAGAACCGGCAACTCGGTTTCTATTATCGTCCCTCGCCTGACGGAAAACGCATTCTGCTGGGAGGCCGTGACAGCTCTCGCGTCGGCGATCCGGCGGCGCCAAAGCTTCTCCTACGCAAGGGACTGGTGAACCTTTTCCCGGAGTTGGAGAACGTGCGCCTTTCGCATTGCTGGTTCGGCAACGTGGCGATGAACCGAGACATGCTGCCCCGCATCTTCGAGAAGGACGGTGTGGTCTATGCCTCCGGCTTCTGCGGTTCGGGCGTGGTCTGGGCGCCATGGATTGGCATGCGTGCGGCCCACAAACTGATGGGGCATGGCGAGCAGTCGCGCACGGCGTTCGATTTTCGACCGCCTTCGGCCGTCCCGCTCTATCGTGGCAATCCGTGGTTCATGCCGGCGATTATCCAGGGCTATCGGTTGCAGGACCGTCTCGCCTTCTGGCGCGCCAGCCGCTAGTCGCCGACATCGGGGCGATCCGTGGTTCGTGGGGGCAAGCCTTTGGCGTGCCCGCTGCTGACATGACTGAAAAATCGCGCGAGTTGCAGGACAGCTCCAGTGGTGTCGAAAAATCCGTCAGGACTGGGGCCTGTCGGTGCGAAGCTGATCAGCGGTGGGACGCCTTTGCGCGGATCAACGCGTCGGCCATATAGAGGTCCTGCAGGGAGATACCGGAACTGTCGAAGACCGTGATCTCATTTTCGAAGCGGCGTCCGGGCACACGCTTTTCAATGACGTCGCCGATTGGTGTTACCGCAAGCATGCCGGCGTCGATCTCGTCGCGCACGTGCTGGAATTCGCCGATCTGGACTGACTGGGAAAGCAGATCACAAAACAGACGTGCCTTGGGAAACAGTTCGCTCGGCAATTCGCGCTTACCTGGAGCATCCGACCCCATGCTGACGATATGGGTTCCGGGTCCCACCCAAGCGGCATCGAACAGCGGTTCGCGTGCGGGTGTCGCCGTGACCACGATGTCGGCCGCGCGCACGGCTTCTTCCGGCAAGGCGGCGCGCGCCTTCAGTCCCCTTTCGCCGATCTGATCGACAAAAGCGTCGCGCCGCGGCGAAGGCCGGGCCACGACCAGCACGGTTTCGATTGGGCGGATGCGTGCCAGCGCCATCACTTCGAAGCTCGCCTGGTTGCCGGCGCCGAATATCGCCAGAACCTTGGCTTGCTTGCGCGCAAGAAGATCAGCCGCAACCGCGTCGGCGGCGGCCGTCCTGTAGGCGTTGACCTTCCCGGCCTCGATCACGGCGCCGAGCCGACCTGTATGCTGATCGAGCAGCACGATGGTGGAGTTGTGGCGGGGAAGGCCACGTGCCGGATTGCCCGACCAGAAAGAGCCGATTTTCAGTCCGGTCAGGTCGTCCGACGAACCGGATTTGATTGAGAAGGTATTGGTCGCGTCCTGTGTGCGTCCGAGAACAGCGGGAAAGACCCAGCTCTGCTGCGATGCTGCTGCCACGAGGGCCTCGCGCGCCGCCTCGAAAGCAAGTTTATGCGTGACGAGGGCGGCTGACTCCTCTTCGCTGATGTAGATCATCCAAAATTCCTCTGGGCATCACCGATCGCGGACAACCACGAAGCGGCGATTCAAGGTGCCAGCTATTCCTCGCCCGATTTGCGCGATTTGGCATGCCGAGGAACTGCTCAAAACGAATTATCCCGCTGATTTGAAGGGGCAAAACAGCAGCGAAATCTGTCCGCCGGGCGCGACTCTAAGATCCGACTTCAATCCGACTCTGGATCAAGTGACAGCGTTGCACCTTATGGCCTTTGAGCATGACAGAGATATCGTCAGCGCCCCGACCGAGCTGATGAAATTCCAAACCCGCCATTTGCCGGGCGCGCTGAAGCTGTCGCAGGAGATGGCCTGGCCCTACCGCCAGGAGGATTGGGAATTTGCCCTGATGGTCGGCAACGGCCTGGTCCTCGAGCGGGCAGGACAGGTGATTGGCACGGCCATGTCCTGGAACTACGGACAGTCCTATGCCTCGGTCGGGATGATTATAGTTACTGGCTCCGCGCAAGGCGGTGGCAACGGCGCCCGGCTCTTTGATGGATTGCTTGAGGCGGCACACGGTCGCAACCTGCTGCTCAACTCAACCGAAGAGGGGCTGGCGCTTTACAAGCGACGCGGCTTCACTGCCTGGGGCACGGTGCTTCAGCACCAGGGCTCGCTGAACGTCGCCGTGACGCGCAGTGCTTGCGACGACATCCGTCAAGCGACAGTCTCTGACCTCGCGGCGATCCAGGCCTTCGACGAACGGGCCACGGGCATGCCCCGGCTGGCGATGGTGGCTGCGCTCGCCGATGTGGGCAACGCCTTGGTCATTGAGCGCAGGGGAGGGATTGCGGGCTACGCTATCGCGAGGAGGTTTGGCCGCGGCTATGTCGTCGGCCCTTGTGCAGCCGAGAGCGAGCAAGACGCGCGGCTTCTGATCCTGGCCCAGCTTTCGAAGCTTCACAATCAATTCGTTCGCATCGACGTCTATGCCGAGGATGGATTGGGCGACTGGCTTGAGAGCCTTGGCCTTCAGCGGTCCGGCAGTGCGACCGCCATGGTCAAAGGGCAACGGCCCGTCTCCGAGCGGGCCGCCCATATGTATGCGTTGGCAAACCAGTCGTTCACTTAGGAAACGAACTTATGAACACGAGGGCAGCAAACGTGGCGGTGAGCGAGCCGGCTCGGACGATCGACGCCTTAATCACTCCGGCGCTGCTTCTCGACCGTGGGCGGCTCGAGCGCAACATCCAGGGTCTGGCCGAGCGCGCCAGGAAGTTTGGCGTGGCACTGCGCCCGCATATGAAGACGGCCAAAAGCATCGACGTCGCCCGATGCGCGTTCCACCGCGAACCCGGTCCGATCACGGTCTCGACCATCGCCGAGGCGGAGTATTTTGCGGGCCATGGCTTTCGAGACATAACCTATGCGGTTGGTATCTCACCGGCTTCGGCCAGGCGCGCCATGGAGCTTTGTCGCCGCACCGGCGCTGATGTGAAGTTGTTGCTCGATTCCGTCGGCCCGGGCCCCCGCCGGGCCCCCGGGCCCGCAGCCCCCCGGATTGCCCCCTATGGTTTGAAACGACAGTGCGGCGATTGACCTAGCGGGGGGGTGTCACCCGCCCATACCCAACCAGGTTAGT
>NZ_JAMYKT010000041.1:0-30345 GCF_040317515.1 Mesorhizobium sp. M1428 | reverse complement strand
TGAGCAGGACGATCCACGACTACAACCGGATCCAGGCCAGCCAGGGCTGACTCATCCCTGCGGCGAAATCTCGCGAGAGGTCGGCGGGACAGCACCCCCCTCTGTCCTGCCGGACATCTCCCCCGCAAGGGGGGAGATCGGATGTCATCTCGGCTTTCGCCAATCACCAAGGTCGAAAAGGAGATGCCGTCGATGGAACTGCCGATCTCCCCCCTTGCGGGGGAGATGTCCGGCAGGACAGAGGGGGGTGTGAAGGATTGCCGACGCAGATTTTTTTCTTCCCCATCAAGCTTGTTGCCTAGCAGCCCCTACGCGGCCGCCTTCCACCCATCCCTGATGTGCTTATATCCCTCCCGATAAACCGCTTCCGGGCCTTCGGAAAAGTCGCGCCACACCTTGGTGGCCGCGGCCAGATCCTTCAGCGAGCGGCCGAACGCCTCGATCGTCAGCCAATCGTCATAGCCGCTCTTGCGGATGGCGGAGAACGTCTCCTTCCAGGGGACGTGGCCGCGGCCCGGCACGCCGCGATCGTTCTCCGAAATATGGATATGGACGATGTTCTTGCGGTTGCGCGTATAGGCGCCGATCGGGTCGGCCTCTTCGATGTTGGCGTGGAAGGTGTCGTACATCGCCTTGATGTGCGGCCGGTCGATCGCGTCGATATGCTCCGACAAATCGTCCATCGTGTTGAGCAGATAGCATTCGAAGCGGTTGAGCGCTTCCAGCCCGATGGTGACACCCTTGTTGCCGGCATGGTCGCCAACGGCGCGTTGCGAGGCGATCGAACGTTTTTTTTCGGCCGCCGTCGGCCCGCTGCCGGAGAAGCCCCCGAGTGTCGAATGCAATGGGCCGCTCAACGTGTTCGCGCCAAGCGCCTGAGCGCAGTCGATCGCCGATTTCATGTAGTCGATACCGACCTTGCGCGTCGAGGCGTCGGCCGAGATCAAATTCATCGCCGGATCGCCCATGGCAGAAACGGCGGTGCGTTCCAGGCCGATACGATCGAGCAGCTCGCCGAGTTTCCTGTAGTCGTCCGGCGTGCCGGAGAAGACCGGTATTTCGACGCCGTCGAAGCCGGTCGCCTTGATGTCCCTCAACAACGGCTCGTGTTTTTTCGAGACACTGGTCGTCCACAACAACATGCACATGCCGATTTTCATCGACGCCCCTCCCCTTTGACGGCCGGGCTTGCTCCTCCGGCGACTTCGCCACAAGCCCCCTCATCCGGCCGCTTCGCGGCCACCTTCTCCCCGCTGGGGAGAAGAGGCGGACGCCAACGCTGGCGATCTCCTCTCCCCTCGGGTAGAGGTCCGAATGCCCCGAATTGCCCTGCGGCTGGCAGTCCGGGTGAGGGGGACTTCACGTTAACCGGACGCAGCGACTAAAGTTTCGTCCACGCTCCATTCTTCTTCGACGACTTCACGCAGGCCTCGATGAAGGCCATGCCCTCGACGCCGTCCTGCACGGTCGGGAAGACGACATCCTTGGTCGGCCTGCCACCCTTCCGGCGCGCCGCACGAATGGCGCGGGCGGCTTCCTGATAGATGTTGGCGAAACCTTCGAGATAGCCTTCCGGATGCCCTGGCGGAACGCGGCTGACGCGCCCGGCGACGGGAAGCGCGCCAGCGCCGTTTCGGGTAATCAACTGCTTCGGCTGGCCGAACGGCGTGTACCAGAGATAGTTCGGATCCGCCTGCACCCATTCGAGCCCGCCCTTCGAGCCGTAGACGCGCAATTTCAGCCCGTTCTCGTGGCCGGGTGCCACCTGGCTTGCCCAGATCATGCCCTTGGCGGGGTGCGATCCGCCGACCGGCTTGAAGCGCAACAGCACATTGATGTTGTCGTCGAGCAGCCTCCCCGGCACGAAGGCGTCGAGATCGGCCGACAGCGAATCGAGCTCCAGCCCGGAGACGAAACGGGCAAGGTTGTAGGCGTGCGTGCCAATGTCGCCCAGCGCACCGCCCGCACCCGCCTGCTTGGGGTCTGAGCGCCACGCAGCCTGCTTCTGGCCGGTGGCGGCCAAGTCTTCGGTCAGCCAGTCCTGCGGATATTCCGACTGCACGATGCGGATATCGCCGAGCTGCCCCTTGGCCACCATCTCGCGTGCCTGCCGCACCATCGGATAGGCGGTGTAGTTATGCGTCAGCACGAACACCTTGCCGGTCTTTTCGACCAGCGCCGCCAGCTTCTTTGCCTCGGCCAGCGTCGTCGCCAGCGGCTTGTCGCAGATGACGTGGATGCCGGCCTCGAGAAAAGCCTTGGCGGCCGGCACGTGCACATTGTTCGGCGTGACGATGGCCACCACCTCGATGCCGTCCGGCCGCTTGGCCTCTGCCTTGGCCATCTCGGCATAGGAGCCGTAGCTGCGTGCCGGATCGAGCCCAAGCTCGGCCGCCGAGGCCTTGGCACGCTCCGGATTCGACGACAAGGCGCCGGCGACTAGCACGAACTCGTTATCCATGCGCGCCGCGATGCGGTGCACCGCGCCGATAAAGGCACCTTGTCCGCCGCCAACCATGCCGTAGCGGATCGGACCGCCTCCCGTTTCCGTCTTCGATGCGCCAACCATGATTTTCTCCCTCGTTATCTGAGATACCCCTCCCCCTTGAGGGAGGGTGGCCCGCAGGGCCGGGTGGGGTCGTTTCATTCCGAGCGCTACGCCCAGCGACCCCACCCCGATCCGCTGCGCGGATCGACCCTCCCCTCGGGGGGAGGGATATCTGTGCTAGATCCCCATCATACCGCGCAGCACCTTTTTATCGGTCGTGCCGCCGGCGAAATCGTCGAATGCTTTTTCCGTCACCCTGATGATGTGGTGCTGGATGAAGGGGGCGCCTTCGGCAGCACCATCCTCCGGGTGCTTGAGGCAGCATTCCCATTCCAGCACCGCCCATGAATCGTAATTGTATTGGGTGAGCTTGGAGAAGATGCCGCCGAAATCCACCTGCCCGTCGCCGAGCGAGCGGAAACGCCCGGCACGGTTGGTCCAGCTCTGGTAGCCGGAATAGACGCCTTGCCGCCCGGTCGGATTGAATTCGGCATCCTTGACGTGGAACGCCTTGATCCGCTCGTGGTAGATGTCGATGAATTCGAGATAATCGAGCTGCTGCAGCAGGAAATGCGACGGGTCGTAGTTGATGTTGCAGCGCTTGTGGCCGCCGACCGCCTCGAGGAACATCTCGAACGTCGCGCCGTCGAACACGTCCTCGCCCGGATGGATTTCGTAGCCGACATCGACGCCGTTCTCGTCATAGACGTCGAGGATCGGCTTCCAGCGCTTGCCGAGTTCGGCAAATGCTTCCTCGATCAATCCCGCCGGCCGCTGCGGCCAGGGGTAGAGGTATGGGAAGGCCAGCGCGCCGCAAAACGACACCGACGCCCTGAGCCCGAGATTCTTCGACGCCTTGGCGGCGAACTTCATCTGTTCGACCGCCCATTGTTGCCTGGCTTTTGGATTGTTGTGCACCGCAGCCGGCGCAAAGCCGTCGAACTGCGCGTCATACGCGGGATGCACCGCCACCAGTTGCCCCTGCAGATGCGTCGACAGTTCGGTGATTTCGACGCCGGCATCGGCGCAGATGCCCTTCACCTCGTCGCAATAGGCCTTGGAGGAGGCTGCCTTCTCGAGATCGAACAGTCGAGCGTCCCATGTCGGGATCTGCACGCCCTTGTAGCCCAGACCAGCCGCCCATTTGGTGATCGAGGCCAGCGAATTGAACGGCGCGGCGTCGCCCGCAAATTGCGCCAGGAACAGACCAGGCCCCTTCATCGTCGTCGGCATCGGCATCTCCCTATGTTTCACGACCAAGCATAGCGCCGATTGAAAACAGGGCCAGCGTCTTTGGTCTCTTTGCACAGCGCGCTCAGCGCCGCTATTCTGGTATTACCAAATGCCGAAATCTGGTCAAGCCATTTGACGCGCTGCCGCAGTCCTGCAACCATGCCGAGTTGGGCCACATGTTTAAGCATAATCAATGGTCTAGCTAGGAACAAACGCTTTGTGGCAGCACTTCTTGCCGTCCAGATGAAATTACTGTAGACCTCCCATCAGGCCCAATTGGTCGAACCAGTTCGACAAAAATGCTGGGACGCCTTGGGGAGGAATCATGCGGCACGCTTCGGCAGAGTGCGCCGCAGGCGAACTGGTACAGGCGATTCTGGGAAGGATAGACCATGCATCTTTCGACGCACAATTGGATGCGGGCGGAGCCGCTGGAAACGACGCTCAAGCGCATCAAGAAATTCGGCTACGAGTCGATCGAGATCTCCGGCGAACCCGAACAGTACAAGCCCAAGGAGACGCGCGCACTGTTGAACGAGTACGGCATTCGCTGCTGGGGAGCGGTGACGCTGATGCTGGGCGAGCGCAATCTCGCCGCCAAGGATCAGGGCCAGCGTGAGCGCTCGGTGCAATATGTCAAGGACGTGCTGACCATGGTCAGCGAGCTCGACGGCGAGATCATCACGCTGGTTCCGGCCACCGTCGGCAAGGTCGTGCCCGACGGCACCGAGGAAGAGGAATGGAAATGGGTGGTCGACGCCACTCGGGAATGCTTCACCCACGCCAAGAAGGTCGGCGTCAAGATCGCGGTCGAGCCGCTCAACCGCTTCGAGACTTATCTGTTCAACCGCGGCGCCCAGGCACTGGCGCTGGCCGATGCGGTCAGCCCCGAATGCGGCGTCTGCCTCGACGCCTACCACATCCACATGGAAGAATTTAACGTCTACGATGCCATCCGGCAGGTCGGCAAGCGCCTGTACGACTTCCATGTCGCCGACAACAACCGCTTCGCCGCCGGCCTCGGGCAGATCGACTGGCCGAAGATCGTCGGCACGCTGAAGGAGATCGGCTATGACGGCGCGCTGACCAATGAATTCGTCGCCCCCGTCGACCGCACGCCGGCTGCCCCCTATCCCGACATGGTCGAACGCAACCCCGTCGACATCTCGCCGGAGCAGCTGAAATTCATTCAGGACCACGGCTCCAGCGTGCTCACGGAAAAATTCTACACCGACCAGATGCGCATCAATGCGGAAACGCTGCTGCCGCTGATCAAGTAGCCGAGCCGTTTGGAAAAAGCCCTTCCGCCTCACCGCGGCCGGGCCGAGGATGAACATGCGCATCAAGACGGTCCAAGCCTGGTGGGTTCGCATACCGATCGAAGTCGCGAAGCAGCATCGCAGTGACTTCGGTCAGGTGGCGACATTCGACGCCGCCATCCTGCGCATCGAAACCGACGACGGTCTGGTCGGCTGGGGCGAAGGCAAGAATGCTGCCGGCAGCGCCGGCAGCTACGGCGCTCTCGTCCATTTGCTGAACTACGAGGTCGGCCCGCAGCTGGTCGGCCGCGACCCGGCCGACATCGGCGTCATCTGGGAGATGCTCTATAATGGCACGCGCCACGACAGCGCCGCTCGCGCCGGCCATGCCATGCCGCAATTGGCACGACGGGGCATGAGCATCGCCGCCATCAGCGCCGTCGACATCGCATTGTGGGACATTCTTGGCAAATCGCTCGGCGTTCCGGTCTGGCGGCTGCTCGGCGGCCGCAAGCTGGACCGCATGCCGGCCTATGCTTCCGGGGGCTGGGCCACTGCGGAAGCCATCGGCGACCAGCTGCAGTCCTACATCGCCAAGGGCGGCTTCAAGGCGCTGAAGATGCGCGTCGGCGCCATGGACGGCGCCCCACATATCTCGGCGGCTCGCGTCCGCGCCGCAAGACAGGCGCTCGGTCCCGATATCGACCTGATGGTCGACGCGCACGGCACCTACACGGTGGCCGAAGCCAAGCGCTTCATCCATCTCGCCGGCGACCTCGATCTCGCCTGGTTCGAGGAGCCGGTGATCGCCGACGACAAACCCGGCATGGCCGAGGTACGTGCCTGCGGCTCGATCCCGATCGCCACCGGCGAAAGCGAGGCGACGCGCTATGCCTTCCGCGACCTCGCCGTACTCAAATCCGCCGATATCTTCCAGCCGGATCCGGCCTTTTGCGGTGGCATCAGCGAGGCGATGAAGATCGGCACCATCGCCAGCGCCTTCAATCTGCGCTTTGCGCCGCATCTTTGGGCCGGCGCGCCCTGTTTCTTTGCCGGGCTGCATGTCTGCGCTGCTTCGCCGGCGAGCTTCACCGTCGAATATTCGCTCGGCGCCAACCCGATGATCCACGATCTGATCGAAGAGACTGTCGAAGCAAAGGACGGTATGGTAGCGATCCCTGATAGACCCGGGCTGGGATTCACCATTTCGGAGCGGTTCCTGGAGGCGCACGCGCAACACGGCTGACATGAAAGAAAAGAACCTTCTCGCGGAACTCGCCGCCTATCTGTTCTCCCATTCGGACAAGGAGACGGGCCGCACGCCGTCGGAGCGCGAACTGGCAGAGCATTTCAGCGTCAGCCGCGGCCAGATCCGCGAGGCGCTGGCCATTCTCGAGGCCATGCGCATCGTCGAGCGACGGGCGAAATCCGGCATCTACATCGATACGAAGCAGGCGAGCGTCGAGGCGATGGCGCTGTTCGCCCGCGCGGGCCTGCCGCTCGATCCCGTCCAGATCTACGAGACGGTCGAGTTGCGCAAGATCCACGAGATCAAGGCCGCCGAACTTGCCTGTTCACGCGCCACCGAGGAGAATTTCGAGCGGCTGCGCGAGATCCTGAAGGCCTCTGAGGATCGCATCGCCGCCGGTGAAGGGCTTGCCCGGGAAGACCGCGAGTTCCACCTCGAGATCGTGCGGGCGACCAAAAACAGCGTCTTCCACAATATCTGCAGCGTCTACTACATGATGGGTGAGCTGCGCCTGCCGATCTATTTCAACGATCCCGAACGCAGCGTGCGCTCCCATGCCGAGCATATCCAGATCTACGAGGCGCTGCTGCGCCGCGATGGCAATCTCGCCCAGGCGCTGATGAGCGCCCACCTGCAAGGCGCGGAAAGCTACTGGAAAGGGCTGATCGAGGGGCGTGGGGCTGAACCGGAAAGCCCAGCGCTCGAAAAGGCCTGAAATGCCCAAGATCCTGTCAACACACCGACTGCACTCTCGTGCCGCTTCCATGCTGACGGGGGCCGGCGAACTCGTCGTTGCTTCCGCCCTCGATGCGGCCACGCTTGCCGCCGAGGCAAGGGACGCCGATGTCATCATCGTCCGCGCTCCCTTGCCTGCGGCGCTTTTCGAAGGCGCGAAGAAGCTCAGGGCCGCGATCCGCCACGGCGCCGGGCTCGACATGGTACCGATGGAAGCGGCCAATGCGGCCGGCGTGCTGGTGGCGAACGTACCGGGGGTGAACGCGCGATCCGTCGCCGAATATGTGATGTTCGCGGCGCTGGCGCTGCTTAGGCGCTTTCGTGTGTTGGACCGCGACTTGCGTGCGAAGGGCTGGCTGGCGGGCCGCGAGCACACGGTGGTGGCCAGCGAGCTAGCGGGCAAGACGATCGGCATTGTCGGCCTCGGCGCGATCGGTCAGGCTGTTGGCCACATCGCCGCCCATGGGTTCGATCTGAATGTGGTGGCGACGACGCGCAGCATGCGGCCGGCGCCGGACAGGGTCGGCTTCCTGTCGATCGATGCACTCATCGAGCAGAGCGACGTCATCGTTCTGTGCTGCCCGCTGACGCCCGAAACACGGGGGCTGATCAGCCGCGAGCGCATTGACCGGATGAAGCCGGATGCGCTGCTGATCAATGTTTCGCGCGGGCCGGTGATCGATGACGACGCGCTGATCGAGGCCTTGCAGAAGGGCCGCATCGGCGGCGCTGCGCTCGATGTTTTTGCAACACAACCGCTGCCGCCCAACCATCCTTATTTCGGCTTCGACAACATCATCGTCACCCCGCACATGGCCGGGATCACCGAGCAGTCGATGATGCGCATGGGCGTCGGCGCGGCTGGCGAAGCCTTGCTGGTGCTGGCTAACAGATTACCGGTCAATCTACGCAACCCCGAAGTGGTCGAGCACTACCGGCGGCGGTTCCCTGTCGATCTCTGAGAGCGCCTCAATTTTCCCGAACTCGCCGGCGATGGTGCCGGCCATGGTAAACGTCACAAAATTCCTGCTGACAGCCGGCTTCTGCATGGCGACGGCGCATGCCTTTGCCAACGGACAGGGCAGCTACGTGTTCTGCGACAACGGCATACGGTGCGTGGCGGCACCCTGTCCATCGAACAGCGCACTCGACCTCGCTACTGGTAAGCTCATCAAAGGCGTTTCAATCGACATCGATCGCCTGCCGCAGCAAGACAAGGCCCTCGACCTTTCGGACAAGCTCTATGCCGGCAAGGTCGTTGTTGTCGGATCGATCGAGAACCGCACCCGGACCTTCAACGGCAAGCGGTACACCCTGCCTTGGCTGGTTGCCACCAGCATCGAACGCGCCGCCAAGGACAGCGAACGCGGCCACTGCTCGTCGCGTTGACACGCGCTATCGGATCAATTTGCAAGCAGCGCCTCGATCCCTGTTGCGATGCGCAGCAGGTGGTGGTCATGGCCATTGCGCGCCGCCAGCATCAGCCCGGCCGGGCGCGTCATTCCCGGCATCGGCAGCGAGATGGCTGACAGATCGAACTGGTTGGCGACCTGCGTGTTGCGCAGCAGAAGGCCTTCCGTCCTGTTCCACAGAGCCTCGTCGTCGGTCATAGAGACGATCGTCGGCGCCGTCACCGGCGTGGTCGGCAGGGCCAGCACGTCGACCGACGCCAGTCGGTCATCCATTGCGGCGGCCAGCGCCGTGCGGCAGCGCATTGCCCTGATATAGACCGTGGCCGGAATGGCGGCGGCGCGCGACAATGGTCCGCTTACCCGCGGGTCGACCGGCGTCGCCGCTCCGGTCGCCAGCCAGTCGGCATGGATCTCCGCCCCTTCCATCGCCGCGATCGAGGCGCGCTTGGTTGCCGCGCGCAGATCCGCAAGCAGGTCGTCGATCGACAGCTCCACAAGCCGTGCGCCGCTAAGCTCCATCTTACGCAGACACCGGTCGAACGTCGTCGCGACCTCTTCCTGCGTATCATCGAACAGCACGCCGCGCGCAATACCGACGCGCAGGCCGTCCAGCGGCAGCGGCAACAGTGCCGCCAGGTTTTCGCCCGACATCACTGCATCGGCCGCCGCACATTCGGCGACGGTGCGGGCCAGCGGACCGATCGAGTCCAGCGTGGCCGACAGCGGAAACGCACCCGCAAGCGGCACGCGCCGTGCGGTCGGCTTGAAACCGACGACGCCATTCAGCGATGCCGGAATGCGCACCGAACCACCGGTATCGGAACCGATGGAGATTTGGCTGGTGCCTTCGCCCACCGAAACGCCGGCGCCTGAGGAGGAGCCGCCCGGAATACGGCTGGCATCACTTGCATTGCCGGGCGTACCGTAATGTGGATTGACGCCGATCGCAGTGAAGGCGAACTCGGTCATGTTGGTCTTGCCGAGGATGATCGCACCGGCCTGGCGCAGCCGTCGCACGACAATGGCATCCCGCAGCGCCGGCGCTGCGTTGACGAGCAGCAGCGAGCCCGCCGTGGTCGGCTCGCCGGCGACATCGAACAGATCCTTGATCGAGACGATCGCCCCATCGAGCGCCCCGAGCGTGACGCCGGCTTTTCGCCGCGCATCGGCGGCGTCGGCCGCCGCCCGTGCGGCTTCCGGGTAGAGCTTTACGAAAACGCTTTCATCGTCGACGCGAGCGGCAAGACGCGAAAGAATTGCTTCGAGGTGATCGCGGGCTGATTGCATTTTTCGGTGTCGGACTCCGCACGCTTGCAACGTCTTAAGGTAGCAGCCTGAAACTGGCCGCAGGAGACATAGCCCGGCACGGTCGGATTTGCACCTGTCGAACCGAAGGAGGAAGGCCCGATGCTCTACCAAGGCAGCTGCCACTGCGGCAAGGTCGCGTTCGAGGTCGAAGGCGAGTTGACCGGAGCCGTACGGTGCAATTGCTCGATCTGCTCGCGCAAGGGTGCACTGCTATGGGCAGTGCCGCATGAGAGCCTACGGGTGCTTGCCTGGGGCGATGATCTCGGCCGCTACAGCTTCGGCAACCATGTCATCGCCCACCGCTTCTGCCGCAGCTGCGGCATTCACCCCTTCGCCGAGGATGTCGGCGAAGGAAGCGGGCGAAGTGCCTATATCAATATTCATTGCATCGAGGCGTTGGACGTCACCGCCGTGCCGGTCTTCGACTTCGACGGCCGTTCCGTTTAGGCCTTGGGATCGTCGACCGGCTTCGGGCCAAGGAAGAACGCCGCCAGTGCCGCAAGCAATGTCGCCGCCGCGCAATAGGCGAAGGCGCTGGCAACGCCGGCATTGTCGACCAGCAGGCCGCCGAAGACGGCGCCCAACGCGATGGCGACCTGGAATGTCATAACCATCAGCCCGCCGGCGCTTTCCGCCTGATCGGGGGCGGCCCGCACCAGCCAGGTCTGCAGCCCGACTGGGACGGCGCCGAAGGCAAAGCCCCAGCTGGCCACTGCTATTGCAGCAACCACGGGTGAGCCTCCGACCACCAGCAGCAAGAGCGCCGAAAACGCGATCAGCAGAGGCGCCAGGCTGACGGCTGCCTTGAGGCTGCGTTCGGCAATGAAGCCGCCGGCAAAATTGCCGAAGAAGCCACCAATGCCGTAGGCGAGCAGCACAAGCGAGATCGTCTCGATGTCCAGCGCGGGAACCTTCTCGAGAAACGGGCGGACATAGGTGAAGCCGGCAAAGTGTCCCGAGGCGACCAGCAGCACCACCAGCAGCGCCACCCTGATCATCGGCCGCTTCATCACCTCCAGCAGCGTGCGAAAACCTGCCGTACCTGCCGGCGGCAGCTTCGGAATGGTAGCCACCTGCACCAGCAGGGCCAGCGCGCCGACCACGGCGGCGATCATGAACGCCGTCCGCCATCCCCAGATGTCGCCGACATAGGCGCCGACTGGAGCTGCACAGACCGTCGCCACCGAAACGCCGGTGAGGATGATCGACATGGCGCGCGGCATCAGCCGCATCGGAACGAGCCGCATCGCCATGGCAGCCGACATCGACCAGAAGCCGCCGAGACTAATGCCAAGCATGATGCGGGCGATCAGAAGAACGGGAAGCGACGACGCAAACGCGGCCACCAGGTTTGACAGCACAAGCAGCACCGTCAGCGCCCACATGACCAGCCTGCGGTCCAGCCGCTTGGTGACAATGGCCATGGTCGGCGCCGCTATCGCACCAATGACAGCGGTGGCCGTTACCGCCTGCCCGGCGGCGCCTTCGGTGATGCCGAGATCCTGCGCAAGCGGCGTCAGCAGGCTGGCCGGCAGAAATTCCGCGGTCACCAGGCCAAAGACTCCGAGCGCCAGGGAGACCACTGCCCCCCATGCGGGCTCGGATCGTTCGCCGGTTTGCGATGGATCGAGAACGGCGTCCATGACGCCTGTCGCGGGTTCGGTCATGAGAGAATCTCCGGTCTGTTGCAGCGCAGCATTTGGCTGCAATGCAACATAAGGAGTGACTGGCTGGAGTTTCCATGCTAGAAACACCATTATGTTTGACCGTTCGTCCAAAATTCCAATCACCGGCGATCCGCTGACGGACATATTGCGCGGATTGCGTCTGGAAGGCGTCGATTACGGCCGTTGCGAGATGAAGGAACCTTGGGGCATCCATTTTCCGGCTCAGGCGGCGGCACGGTTTCATTTCATCGGCCGCAAAGGCTGCTGGTTGCTGCAGCCGACCGGCGATTGGGTCGAGCTCAAGGCGGGCGACGCTGCCTTGTTGCCGCGCGGCTCAGCCCACACGCTGGCGAGCGAGCCGGGTATCGAGGCGGCGCCGATCCACGGCTATGAGGTCGAGGAAATCTGCAAGGGTGTCTATTGCATGTCGAATGACGGCGTGCCCGGCTGCCGTCCGGGGACCTTGCTGTTTTTCGGCAGCATGTATTTCAATCTCGATGGCTTGCACCCCTTGCTCGGCATGATGCCGGACGTGATGCGCGCGCATGAGTTGGAAGCCTATGAGCCAGGTATCCCGCATTTGCTGGAAGCGATGGCCCGCGAAGTCACGATGGAGCGCGTCGGCTCCGGTGGCATCCTGGCACGGCTGGCCGATGTGCTCGCCGCGACCGTCATCCGCTCATGGGTCGAGCGCGGCTGCGGCGACTCTTCCGGTTGGATTGCGGCGGTCAGGGACCGCGAGATCGGCCGGGTGCTGGCCGCGATCCATCTGGAACCGAACCGCGACTGGACGGTGGAGGCTCTGGCGAAGATGATGGGTGCCTCGCGATCAGGTTTTGCCGAGCGCTTCGCAACCATTGTCGGCGAAACACCGGCAAAGTACGTCACGCAGGTGCGGATGCACCAGGCGAGGCAATGGCTGGTCCGCGACCGGCTCAAGATTTCCGTCGTCGCGGCTCGCCTCGGCTACGAATCCGACGCCTCCTTCAGCCGCGCCTTCAAACGGGTCATCGGATCGCCACCCAGCCATTTCCGGGCCGAGGAACAGGCGGAGATCCGCTAATGCATGTCGCGCAAAAGTGTGCAGCGGTTTTGCGGTAACGACATGCATCAAAACAAAAATCTAAAGCGCGTTGCATGAGGCCGGTCGAACGCGACGCGCTTTAGGCCGGCTAAACGTTGGCCGGCTTATTGCTCGGTGATGCAGGCCGAGCCGGCGCTGCTCTTGCAATATTTGCCGGAGGCCCCGCACCTGCCATCCGAGACTTCGACGACGGTGCCGCTCAACAGCAGCTTGCAGTCGCTGGTGGACAGATTGACCGCGCCGTTGAGGTCCTTGATCTTCTTGGCGTCGACCTTCGCGCCGGCGACAACTCTCTTGGCTGCCTGCGCCTCGCCCAGATGCGCCGCCGACAATCCCATACCGGCGACAAGCAGGATCGTCGCAAAACTGCGTAACAGATTTCCCATAGCCAACCCTCCGTATTTGGGTCTCCAAATTGGGCCTGCAAAGCCCGTTTGAGACCAAAGGATCAGCCTATTCGACAAATCGGAGCATCCGCATCCCCCGTACGGGGGATGACGGGAGACAGCCAAGCGGAATCACACGGCATCGCACAAATGCCCGACTAAAACGGATAGATAGAGCGGGATGCACGGTTCGCATCCCGCTCTAGCTCAGTAAAGAGGCTTGTATTTAGCCGGCGTGACGCAGGCTTATTCCGCTGCCCTTGTCGAACAGCACCACCTTGTCCGGGTTCCAGGCAAAGCGCACCGGCTGCTCTATCTGGACGTCGGTCCTGGCCGGCACGGTGGCGCGCAGCATGGCGTCGCCGACCCGCAGCGTCAGGATCTTCTCGACGCCATGGTTCTCGACGTCATGGACCCGCGCCTCGACCGGCGCGCCGGTCTCGAGATAGACGTCCTCGGGACGAATACCGAAGACGAGCGGGCGACCGTCGGTCGCCGCGCCCGTCTTGGCATCCCCCGAAGTCTTGGCACCCCCCGCAAACGGCAATTCGAAGTTGAGCGGCGCCATCACCGCACGTCCGTTGACAAGCTTGCCGTCGATGAGGTTCATCGGCGGCGAGCCGACGAAGCTCGCCACGTAGGTGTCGCGCGGATTGTTGTAGATCTCGTACGGCGTGCCGGTCTGGACGATGCGGCCATGGTTGAGCACGCCGACCTTGTCACCCATCGACATCGCCTCGATCTGATCGTGCGTCACGAACAGGAAGGTGGCGCCAAGCTGCATCTGCAGGTTCTTCAATTCGGTGCGTAGCGCCTCGCGCAATTTGGCGTCGAGCGCCGACAACGGCTCGTCCATCAGGAATACCCGCGGCTTGCGCACGATGGCGCGACCGATCGAGACGCGCTGCATCTCGCCGCCTGAAAGTCTGTCGGTCTTGCGGTCGAGCAGATGCTCGATCCGCAGCGTCCTGGCCGCGCGGTCGACACGATCCTTGATCTCGGCATCGGGCAGCCGGCGGATCTTCGGCTTCAGCGGAAATTCGAGGTTTTCGCGCACCGTATAGCGCGGGTAGAGCGAATATTGCTGCAGCACCAGCGCCACGTCGCGCTCGGCCGCGCCCCAGTCGGCGACATCGACGCCATCGATGAAGACCTGACCTTCGCTCGGTTTTTCCAGGCCGGCAATCATGCGCAGCGTCGTCGTCTTGCCGGCGCCGGTCTCGCCAAGCAGGACGAAGAACTCGCCATCGGCGATGTCGAGATCAAGCCCGGTCAAGGCGGTGTGGTTGCCGAACTTCTTCGAGATGTTCTTGAGCTGGATGTGGGCCATCAGAGTCTCACTCCCAGCGATTTGCCGCTCGCCGTGTCGAAGAAATGCGCCTGGCTGGGATCGATTCTGACGAAGACCCTTTCGCCGGGGCCGCCGATGAAGCCGCTCTTGGTGCGCGCACGCAGCATCTTGGAGCCGACCTTGAGGTCGACGATGTCGAAGGACCCGAGCGGCTCGACGATCTGCGTCTCCACCGGCAAGAATCCCTCGGCGGCTTCGCGGCGGACGAGGACGCCTTCCGGCCGGATGCCGAGCGCGAGTTGGTTGCCGGCATGACCGTTGAGCTTCGACAGCAAGGCGCGCGGGAATTCGAAGCCGGCGGCCGCATCGCCGACCGTCACCGAGGCGGACGAGGCTTTCTCGGTCACGGAAGCGTCGGCGACGTTCATCACCGGGCTGCCGACAAACTGCGCGACGAAAAGATTCGCCGGGTGCGAATAGACCTCGTCCGGCGAGCCGACCTGCTGTAGTACGCCTTCATGCATGATGACGATGCGGTCGGCGAGGCTCATCGCCTCGATCTGGTCGTGGGTGACGTAGATGCTGGTCGAGCCCTGCTTGATGTGCAGCCGCTTGATCTCGGCCCGCATCTCCTCGCGCAGCTTGGCATCGAGTGCCCCGATCGGCTCGTCCATCAGCATCGCCTTCGGCCGCCGCACCAAGGCTCGGCCGATCGCCACGCGCTGCATATCGCCGCCCGACAGCGCCGACGGTTTCTTGGCCAGGAGATCGCTGATCTGCAGCGTCTTGGCGACCGAGCGCACCTCGCTGTCGATCTCGGCCTTGCTCTTGCGCGTCGCCCTCAGCGGAAAGGCGATATTCTCGTAGACGCTCATATGCGGATAGAGCGAGAACGACTGAAAGACCATGGCGATGTCACGGTCGGCGGCCTTGAGGTGCTGGACCGGCTTGCCGTCGATGAGGATGTCGCCGCCGTCGATCGTCTCCAGCCCGGCAATCGCCCTGAGCGTCGTCGTCTTGCCACAGCCCGACTGGCCGAGCAGCACGATGAACTCGTTATCATCGATCTTCAGGTTGAGGTCCTTGATGACCTGGACGGCGCCGAAATATTTCTGGACGCCGCGAAGCTCGATCTGGGTCAATGCTGTGCCCCCGGATTTGCCCCTTGCCCGGTGCCGGCCTTCTCCTCCGGCGCGATCTTCGAGGTGATGTTGAAGCCGATCAGGCCGATCAGGATGATGGTCACGCCATAGCTGTGCAGCAGCATGTTCCACGGCTGGCAGAGCGCGATGATACCTAGCACCATCAGCACCTGGCTGCCCGGTTCGAGATATTTCTGGTTGATGGCGCGAAAGCTCATTTGCGGATTGCTCCGAAGGACATGCCGCGCAGCAGATGGTTGCGGAGCAGGAAGGTGAAGATCGCCACCGGCAGCAGGAACAGGAAGGTTCCTGCGGCGATCACCGTCCAGTCCGGCAGGCCGGAACCGACCTGGCTGGGGATGAAGGGCGGTGCTGTCTGGGCACGGCGGCTGGTCATGATCAGTGCGAAGGCATATTCGTTCCACGCCGTGATGAAGCAGAACACGGCGGTGGCGGCGATGCCGGTGGCGGCCTCGGGCAGCACGATCTTGAAGAAGGCCTCCATGCGCGTATAGCCGTCGACGAGGGCCGCCTCCTCATACTCCTTGGGGATCTCGTCCATGAAGCCTTTCATCAGCCACACCGAGAAGGACAGGTTGAAGGCGGTGTAAAGGATGATCAGGCCGATATGGGAATCGTTGAGGCCGACTGCCCGGTACATCAGGAACATCGGAATGGCGACGACCACCGGCGGCAGCATGCGCGTCGACAAGATGAAGAACAGTAGGTCCGCCTCGCCTTTTACCTTGAAGCGCGAGAACCCATAGGCGGTGAAGGTGCCCATGCCGACGGCCAGGACGGTCGAGGTTATGGCAACGATCAGCGAGTTCATGAAACGGCTCGGATAGCCCGACCACTGCACCTGGCCCTTGCCGTCGCGCACGATCTTTTCGCCGCCATTGAAGACGACGCGCTCCCACCACGGCGCAGCCGCGTACTCCTCCGGCGACGGCGGGCTGCGCAGCTGCGAACGCTTGGTGAACAACTTGACGAAGGGCGATATCTCCGGCTGGAAAACCACCGTCGGCGGAATGGTGGTGGCGAGATTGCGCGGCTTGAACGCCGTCGAGGCGATCCAGTAGATCGGCGCCAGGAAGATGATCGTCACCAGCAGGACAGCGACGATGGCGACCCGGTTGAAAGTGATTTCGGAAGAAGTGCGGACTGCGGCCATCTCAGCGCTCCTTCACCTTGTTGAGGTATTTGACATAGATATTGGTGATCGCCAGCACCATGATCAGCACGATGTAGGCGAGCGCGCAGGAACGCCCGGTCTGCCATTCCTGAAACGCCATCTTGTAGAGCCGGATCGAGATCAGCTCGGCCGTCGGCTGGCTGGTCAGGATGTAGGCGAGGTCGAAGGTCTTGAACGCCTCCATGGTGCGGAAGATGACCGCGATCATCAGGATCGGCGCAACCAGCGGCAGCGTTATGCGGAAGAAGGTGTAGAACGGCCCGGCCCTGTCGATCGCGGCTGCCTCGTAGAGATGCTTGGGCACGGCCGACAGGCCGGCCAGCGACAACAGCATGACGAAGGGCGACCACATCCAGATGTCGGTCAGCGCGACCGCATAGAGCGCCATTTTCGGATTTGACAGCCATTCGAAGGTGCCGAGGCCCAGCGCATAATTGATGATGCCGAAGGACGGATCGTAGAGCAGCTTCCAGAACAGGCCGACGACGGCCATCGACAGCATCATCGGCAACAACAGGAGCGTCGTCAGCAGGCCCTTGAGCGGAATGTCGCGGTTGAGCAGCATGGCCACGCCGAAGCCGACGAGCAGCTGGCCGGCGACCGAGATGATGACGTATTTTGCGGTGATGGCGAAGTTGGACCAGACATAGGGATCGCTGAGCAGGTCACGATAGTTTTGCAGCCCGACGAAATTCGCCGCCGCGCTGGTCGAGGCGCGGAAATCGGTGAACGAATAGCCCAGCGAATAGATCAGCGGGAAGATGTTGAAGACGATCAGAAACAGGATCGTCGGGATGATGAAGAGATTGCGGATCGAAATGTCGCTTAGACCGCGAGCGGCGGCCCGCGAGGACCTGTCCAGCGTGGTGATCATCGTGGTCGCCAAGACCCTGCTCCCGGTTCAAGAATCAGAAAAAGAAACGGAGGAGGCACGAACGCCCCCTCCGTGAAACTTCATGCTTATTGGCCGCGGCCGTATTTCTTGAAGGTCGCGTTCCAGTCGGCTGCCAGTGTGTCCAGCGTCTCCTTGGCGGTGCCTTCGCCGCCGATCATGTAGGGGTAGATGCGCTGGTTGAGCTGCTGCAGCAGTTCGGCATATTCCGGAACCGCCCAGAAGTCCTTGACCTTGAACATGGTCTCGTAGAACGCCTTGTTATAGGGCGTGGCGTCCTGGAATTCGGGCGACTTGAGCACGGCGGCACTGCAGGTGTAGCCGCCAAGCGCTGCCCATTTCTTCTGGGTCTCGTCCTTGATGAACCATTCCAGGAACTTCGTCGCCTCTTCCTGCTTCTGCGAGTAGGAGACAATGGAGATGCCCTGACCGCCGAGTGCGGCGAACTGGTCGCCGTTCGGGCCGGGAGGATTGGCGAAGAAACCGGTGTTCTTGGCATTCGGGTTCGACGCCTCGTTGATCAGCGAGGGGAAGAACGCGAAGTAGTTCATGCTCATCGCGGCCAGGTTTTCAGTGATCGCCTGGTTGTCCTCGACGAAGAACGACTTGGCCCAGCCCGGGGGCGTGAACTTGTAGAGTTCCTTGTAGGCGTCGAGCGCCGCGATCGCCTTGTCGGAGTTGATGAAGCCATCGACCTTGTAGGTCTTATAGTCACCCAACTCGCCGCCAAAGGAGAACAGCGCGTTTTCGAAGCCCATCGCCATCGCGTCATATGAATTGTCGGTGTAGATGGCGATGCCGTATTTCTTCTGGTCCGGGCGGTGGAAGAATTCGGCGATATCGCGCAGCGCCTTCCAGTCCTTCGGCACGTCGAGATCGTAGCCATACTTGGCCTTGAAGGCTTCCTTTTCCTTGGGGTCTTCGAACCAGTCCTTGCGATAGGACCAGCCGACGGCGTCGCCTTCGAGCGGAATGGCCCAGTACTTGCCGCTGCCGCCTGGATATTCGGCATAGTATTTCACCGTGGCCGGTGCCATCACTTCACCGACCTTGTGCTTGTTGAAGAAGTCGGTCAGGTCGACATAGTGGCCACCGGTCGAGCCGGCACCGAGCCATTGCGAGTCGCCGACGACCATATCGTAGGCGTCGCCATGGGCGTTGAACTCGGTGAAGGCCTTGGTCTGGAAGTCGGGCCACGGTGTGGTTTCCACCGTGATCTTGACGCCGGTTTCCTTCTCGTACTCGTTGCCGAGTTCCTGCAGGTAATTGGCCGGATCCCATTCCGCCCAGAAGATTGTAAGTTCCTTTTCCTGCGCGTAGACGGACGTTCCGCAGGCGAGCACTAGGCCGATACCAGCAAGCAAGCTGGTCATTGTCTTGCGCATAATGATTTCCTCCCTTGTGCGCATTCTACCGCGTCATGCGAGCCGGCGGCGAGGCCGGCCCTGGTAGTCCTCCCGTGACGGCACCGTTCCGGTTTTTGAGCCTCCTCGCTCGACCGAAACGGATCTTAGCCTTCACCCTTTGATCCGCTTTATTTGTCCTGATCTGGTATTACCAATTTCAGACGAACGTCAAGCCCTTTCTTGGACGGTGGCGGACACGCAGACAAGTTGATTTCTGCGATATCCGCCTGTTTTCCCTGAATTTTCCTACTCCTTGATACGTGAATGCCTTGCTTGGGCCGCTGCATCGCTAGTAGTATGACTAGTCAGGTCGAAAATCTGGTCGAACCAGATTGGCATTATCTCGCGGCCGACGTCGGCGCGATCTGATCTCCTTCAGTCATCGATTCGGTCATAGCCGCGCGCACCAGAGCGCCGGCAGCCCATTGCGCGACCGACATCATTCTGCGGCTATCCAATCCCCATATATCCTTTAAAACGATCAGCACCTCAACACCGAAGATCAATGACAGCGCCTGCGCGAGCCGCTTGAATTCGCGCGGCGGCAACCGGCCTTTGAGTGGCGCGATGGCATCCTTCAAAAGGTCGACGCGATGGCCGCGGGTGAAGGCCGGCTCACCGCCCAGCGTCCCTGCCTGTCGCTGCGCCCACTGGTCGAGCGACAGTTTCAGCGCCGCCTTGAACGTCGCTTCGAAGACCTCGATGCGCGGCATGGCGGTCTCGAACAGCTCGGCGACCCGGCGCTCGGGATCGGCAGAGCTCGATTTCCACGTAAGGATCGGCCCGAGCCCTTCGTCGACCACCGCCTGCACCAGCGCCGCCTGGCTCGGAAAATACCGATAGGCGGTGGCGCGGGAGACTTCCGCTGCTTCCGCCACCTCGCTGACGGAGGGCGTGGCGCCCGCCTGCATCAGCTTTGTCGCCGTCTCCAGCATGAGACGCCTTGTGCGCGCGCGGGCCCCGCGCTCTACCCGCGGGCTGGCGCCTTGGCCGGCGTCGTCGTTCACTGTCGCTTGTTGACGTGAGACATCCATGTCAATACGATACGCGCGTCTCAAAAAATTGCAATGGCGGTTCGTGCCGTCGAACGGCCGGGCAAAGGGGCGGCAGCGCCGAGCACGCCCAAGACCGGGGAACGCGATGAAGCGCATCTATGTGGTGGGCACCGCCGACACCAAGGGTGAGGAACTTGCTTTTCTGTCCGATGCGGTCGCGGCTACCGGCGCTTCGATTGTCCGCGTCGACATCGGAACACGCGGCGCGACCGTGCCGGTCGATGTTTCGGCAGACGAGGTCGCCAGCCGCCATCCCGAGGGTCGCAATGCCGTGCTCGGCATCGACGATCGCGGCACCGCGGTGGCGGCAATGGCCGCCGCCTTTGCACGGTTTGTCCAGTCGCGCAGCGATATTGCCGGGATTATCGGCATTGGCGGCGGTGGCGGTACCTCGATCATCACCGCAGGCATGCGCACGCTGCCGCTCGGCCTGCCGAAGATCATGGTTTCGACCTTGGCTTCCGGCGACACCGCACCCTATGTCGACATCTCCGACATCGTCATGATGCCGTCGGTGACCGACATGGCCGGCCTCAACCGGCTTTCCCGTGCCGTGCTGCATAATGCTGCCCAGGCGATATCAGGCATGGCGGCAAAGCCGGCGCCACCGCCCGACGGCAAACCATCGCTCGGCCTCACCATGTTCGGCGTCACCACGCCATGCGTGACCGCGATCGCCGATGAGCTTCGTTCCACCTATGACTGCATGGTCTTCCACGCCACCGGCACCGGCGGCCGCACCATGGAAAAATTGGCTGACAGCGGCCTGTTGTCGGGTGTCATCGACATCACCACGACCGAAGTCTGCGACTTGCTGCTTGGCGGCGTGCTGCCGGCGACCGAAGATCGCTTTGGCGCCATCGCCCGCACCGGGCTGCCTTATGTCGGCTCGGTCGGCGCGCTCGACATGGTCAATTTCTGGGCGCCGCCGACAATTCCGGGACGCTACCGCAGCCGGCTGTTCTATGAGCACAATCCAAACGTCACACTGATGCGCACCACTGCCGACGAAAGCAGAACGATCGGCGAATGGATCGGTACAAGGCTGAGCCTCTGCCAGGGTCCGGTTCGTTTCCTCATTCCGGAGAAAGGCGTGTCGGCGCTCGACATCGAAGGCGGCGCCTTCTTCGACCCTGAAGCCGATGCCGCTTTGTTCGAGGCGATCGAGCGCACCATCAAACCCGCCAAAACGCGGCGCGTGCTGCGCCTGCCGCTTCATATCAACGACCCCGAATTCGCCTGGGCTGCCACAACGGCCTTCCTCGACATCGCCAGACAGTGAGACACCAAGACATGGCCGCCATACCGCGCAAGAAAATCCTGGAGAAATTCCGCACGATGATCGCGGACGGCGCTCCGATCGTCGGCGGCGGTGCCGGCACCGGCCTCTCGGCCAAGGCCGAGGAAGCCGGCGGCATCGACCTGATCATCATCTACAATTCCGGCCGCTACCGCATGGCCGGGCGCGGCTCGGCCGCCGGCCTGCTCGCCTATGGCAACGCCAACGAGATCGTCAAGGAGATGGCCTACGAAGTGCTGCCGGTGGTGAAGAAGACGCCGGTGCTGGCCGGCGTCAACGGCACCGATCCCTTCGTCATCATGCCGCTGCTTTTGGCCGAGTTGAAGACGATGGGCTTTTCCGGTGTGCAGAACTTTCCGACCATCGGCCTGTTCGACGGCCAGATGCGGCAGAGTTTTGAAGAAACCGGCATGGGCTTCGGGCTCGAGGTCGACATGATCGCCGAGGCTCACAAACTCGACCTGTTGACCACGCCCTATGTCTTCAACCCCGACGAGGCGCGCGCCATGACAAAAGCCGGCGCCGACATCGTCGTCGCCCATATGGGGGTGACCACCGGCGGCTCGATCGGCGCGACATCGGCTAAATCGCTGGACGACTGTGTCAGCGAGATCGACGCCATCGCCGAAGCGGCACGCTTGGTGCGCGAGGACATAATCCTGCTTTGCCATGGCGGGCCGATCTCGATGCCGGACGACGCCAAATATATTCTCGAGCGCTGCAAGGGCCTGCACGGTTTCTATGGCGCCAGTTCGATGGAGCGGCTGCCGGCGGAAGCCTCGATCGCCAGGCAGACGGCGGAATTCAAGGCCGTCACGTTCGGCGCTGCGTAGAGACCGGCAAAAAGAAGGGTGGGACGATGACCGACAACAACAAGGTATTCGTATATCCAAAAGACGTCAGCGCCTTCGGCTTCGACTGGGGCAGGCTGTCGCTGACGGTCGCTCCCGAAGTGAACGGCGCAAAGCGATTTTCCGGTGGTGTCGTGGACCTGCCGTCAGGCAAAGGCCATACGCGTCATAACCATCCGGGTGCGGAGGAGATCATCTTTGTCATCTCAGGCGATGGCGAGCAGATGGTCGAAGACGAGAAAGGCAACCCGGTCGTCGAGAAAGTCGGCCCCGGCTGCACCATCTATGTGCCGGAAAGCCGCTTCCACTCGACGCTCAATACCGGCGACGGGCCGATGCAGCTTTTCGTCGTCTATTCGCCGGCTGGGCCGGAATTGGGGTTGCGGGAGTTGCCGGATTTCAGGTTGATCCCGCCGGGCGGGAAGTGAGATAGAAGCGCCTAACCCACACCCCTATTCCAGCCCCTGCCCCGATCGCCGAACATGACGTAGCCGGCATCGGTCACCGCCACCGTATCCTCCAGCTTGATGAAGCCGCGCGTCGGGTGGAGCATGGTCGTCTCGACCGAAAGCACCATGTTCTTCTCCAGCGGCTTTGCGGCATAGGTGCCTTCATAGGTCACTGGATGGTTGGTCATCAGGAACGGCGCTTCATGCGTGATCAGCCCCATGCCATGTGCGAAGAAATCGGTATACGGCGCAACCTTCGACTTCTTCAGAACGCCTTCGGCATGAGAAATCATGTCACCGCCCAGCGTGCCCGCTTTGACCTTGGAGAAGGCCGCCTGCTGCACTGTTTCGATCTCAGCCAGCAGATCCTCGAGTTCGGCGTCAGGCTCGCCCAGCACGCCCATGCGGCAGAGGTCGCCGATATAGCCGTGGTAGTTGCCGCCGGAGTCGATCGACATCACCTCGCCCTTTTTCCACGCCTGCGGCGAGGCGGCACGGTTGTGGCTGGAGCCTAGCGTCAACAGGCAATATTCGAAATGCGCGCCGCGATTGGTCTCCTCGCGCCTGAGCTGTTCGATGATCTCGCTCTTGGTCGTGCCTTCGCGTGCCCAGCCGATGGTCGCCAGCATTGAATCGGTGATCAGCTCGGAGGCGATGCGCAGCTTCTCCAGCTCGGCCTCGGTCTTGATTGCCCGCATGCGCTCCAGCACGTCAGTCGCATCGATCAGCTTGGAATCCGGCAGCGCGTTGCGGATCACCATATAGGCGTCGGACGGCAGGAAGGCGGGCTCGATGCCGATGCGGGCATTGCCTTTGCCGATCTTTCGCAAGTGCTCGACCGCCAGATTGGCGGCATCGAGCGTGCCCCAGCAGGCGGCATGCAGTGTCGGCGTCCAGAACGGATGGTTCTGGTGCTCGCCGCCCTCCATGCGGTTGCCGATATAGGCGGCATGCTCCGGCCCACCTTTCTCATAGACGACGACAGGCAGATAACGGCTGTGGCCGATTGCATCCATGGCGGCGAAAAAGATGAACTTGTAGCCGCCAAGCAGATATTGCGTATTGTGCTTGGAGGTGGCGAGCAGCACGTCGATGCCGGCCTCCTCCATCAGCCCGTCCACCCTGGCCTGGTCGAACGGCACGCTGCCGACGGCATTCTTGCCTGGGGCAATGTTCATGTCTCTCTCCCTGAAATCCCTTGGCCGGCCGCTCGCCGGCACCGGCTTTTCCGGCTCTGATCCTCGGCTATGCTTAAATCTGCATCATTTTGCCCGATCTGGTCCAGCCAGAATGGCGAACCAGCTCCAAAAGCTGCTCCACCTGCTGCACTTCACTCCAGTCTGGTCCTGCCAGAACCGCGCATCGAACCGTTTCTGTACAACTGGTCCAGCGGACGGAAATTTCAAAGCCACGTAGAGATGCGCCAATTCCGTCTTTGGCGAAACCCCGCACAAGGCCCATAATCGCCTTTGCGGGATGCTCACGAGCGTCCGAGGGGGTACGGCGCACCCGGCCGGGTCGCGGAGAGGACGGAGTTCGAGCATGCCAGAGTTCACCATTTCCAGACGTACGATGCTTGCGGGTTCGGCATTGCTGCTGGCCTCTACCGCGATGCCGACGATCGGCTGGGCGCAGACGCCGAAAAAGGGCGGACGACTGGTTGTCGCCGCTGATTCCGAGCCGCGCAATCTCAATCCGGCGATTGTCGCCTCGAACGGCGTCTTCTTCATTTCGAGCAAGATCGTGGAAACCTTGGCCGAGGCCTCCTTCGGCGGCAAGGACGGGCTCGATCCGCGCCTGGCGCTCAGCTGGGAGGGCGCCGCCGACGGCCTGTCGGTGACGTTCAAGCTGCGCGAGGGCGTCAAATGGCACGACGGCAAACCCTTCACCTCAGCCGATGTCGCCTTCTCGGCGCTGCAGGTCTGGAAGCCGCTGCAGAATCTCGGCCGCACCGTGTTCAAGGATCTGGAGGCGGTCGACACGCCGGACGAGGCAACCGCCGTGTTCAAATTCGCCAAGCCGACACCGTTCCAGCTGATCCGCAACGCCCTGCCGGCGCTGAGCAGCGTGGTGCCCAAGCACATCTACGAGACCGGAAAGATCGAGGACAACCCGGCCAACAACGCCCCGGTCGGCACCGGACCGTTCAAATTTGCCGAATACAAGCCCGGCGAATATTACCGGCTGGAGAAGAACACCGACTATTGGGGCAAGGACGAGCCCTATCTCGACGAGATCATCTATCAGGTGCTGCCCGACCGCACCTCCGCCGCAAGCGCACTCGAGGCCGAAGAGATCCAGCTCGCCGCCTTCTCCGCCGTGCCCCTGGCCGATCTCGACCGCATCTCCAAAGTGCCCGGCCTCAAGGTGATCACCAAGGGTTATGAAGGGCTGATCTACCAGCTCGTCGTCGAGATCAACCATCGCCGCAAGGAGCTGGCCGACCTGAAAGTACGCCAGGCGATCGCTCACGCCATCGACAAGGATTTCGTCGTCAAGACGGTCTTCCTTGGCTATGCCGCCGCCGCCACTGGCCCGGTGCCGAAAAACGACCCGCAATTCTATACCGCCGACGTGCCGACCTACGCCTTCGACGTCGCCAAGGCCAACGCCTTGCTTGACGAGGCCGGCTACAGCCGGGGCGATGACGGCAAGCGCTTTTCACTGAGATTGCTGCCGGCGCCCTACTTCAACGAAACCAAGCAGTTCGGCGACTATCTGCGCCAGGCGCTCGCCGCCATCGGCATCGACGCCCAGCTGGTCAACAACGACTCTGCCGCGCACATCAAGGCTGTCTACACCGACCACGCCTTCGACCTTGCGGTTGGGCCGCCGGTGTTCCGCGGCGATCCTGCGATCTCGACCACCATCCTGGTGCAGAGCGGCATTCCCGACGGCGTGCCCTTCTCCAACCAGGGTGGCTACAAGAACGCCGATCTCGACGCCCTGATCGCCAAGGCATCGGAGACGCTCGACACCGCCGCCCGCACCGAACTCTACAAGGAGTTCCAGAGAAAAGTTGCCGCCGACCTGCCGCTGATCAACGTCGCCGAATGGAGTTTCATCAGCGTCGCCCGCGACACGGTCAAGAACATCGCCAACAACCCGCGCTGGGCGGTATCGAACTGGGCGGACACCTATTTGGAATCGTGACACTATTGCGCGGATGAAAATTCGCAGCGAAATCTGTGTAGAAACTTGGTCAAAAGCCGAGTTCCTGCACACCCCCCTCTGTCCTGCCGGACATCTCCCCCGCAAAGGGGGAGATTGGCTGGCCGCAATGTCGGCTTATTTGCCTGCTGCGTTGAAGATTGGCGAAATCGCTGATGACATCCGATCTCCCCCCTTGAGGGGGAGATGTCCGGCAGGACAGAGGGGGGTGCTCAGGCGCGGCATTTCTCTTGATCGGCGCATCGCCAAGCAGACGACGCCGCCGTGAGCCGCGCTCTCACCCTCCTTCGCCGTCGTCTCGTCGGCAGCATCTCCGTGCTGCTGATTGTCGTCATCGGCACCTTCCTGTTGCTCGAAGCCGCTCCCGGCGACGCGGTCGATGCCTACATCGTCTCGACCGGTGGCGACGCCGGCATGATCGAGCTGTTGCGTCACCGCTGGGGGCTCGACCAGTCAGAGCTGACACGGCTCGCCAATTATCTTTGGGCGCTGCTGCATCTCGATCTCGGCCAATCGGTCAGCTTTTCGCGGCCGATCCGCGACGTCATCCTCGAGCGCCTGCCCAACACGCTGCTGCTGATGGGCAGCGCCACTGCGCTCTCCTTCGGTCTCGGTTCGGCGCTCGGCATCTATGCCGGCGCCAGACCCGGCAGCTTCCGTGATCGCTTCCTCTCCATCGGTTCGCTGGCGCTCTATGCCGTGCCGGGCTTCTGGCTCGGGCTGGTGCTGATCATCGTCTTCGCCGTCGACCTGCGCTGGTTTCCGATCGGCGGCATCGAGAGTATCGTCTCGGCCAGGACTGGCCTCGACCGCGCCGCCGATATCGCCCGCCATCTCGTCCTGCCGGTTTCGGCGCTCGGCTTCATTTATCTCGCGCTCTATCTGCGCATGATGCGCGCCGGTATGGCCGAGGTGTGGCGACAGGACTTTGTGCTGGCCGCCCGCGCCAGGGGACTTTCCCGCCGTCGCATCGTGCTCGCTCACGTCGCCCGTAACGCGCTGTTGCCGCTGGTCACCATGCTCGGCCTGCAGTCCGCGCAAATGCTGGGCGGCAGCGTCGTCATTGAAAGTGTCTTTTCCGTGCCAGGCCTTGGCCGGCTGGCGCAGGAAGCAGTGGCCGCGCGCGACACCCCGTTGCTGCTCGGTATCATTCTCGTCAGCGCCGTTCTGGTCGTCATCATCAACCTTCTCGTCGACATCGCCTACGCCTTCCTCGATCCGCGCGTCGGGGCCAGTGAGGCCGGCGCGTGAGCCCGCTTCGCCGCTTTCTCGGGATGCCGGAAGCGATCGCCGGCGCGGTCATCCTGGCGGCGCTGTTTGCCGTGGCGCTTGCCGCACCTTTGTTCTTTCCCGGCGATCCGCAGGCGATTGCCGGGCCGGCATTGCTGCCGCCATTCCAGGACTGGTCGCTGCCACTCGGCACCGACCGCCTCGGCCGTGACGTGCTTGCCGAGCTCTTCCATGGCGCCCGCACCTCGCTGGCGGTCGGGCTGGCAGCGGCAGCCGCCGCCCTTGCCGTCGGCGCCGTAATCGGCACGGTGGCCGGTTTTGCCAGCGGCCTTGTCGACGAGGTGCTGATGCGCATCACCGACGCTTTCCAGACCGTCCCAGCCTTCCTGCTGGCTTTGGCTTTCGTCAGCATCGTCGGGCCGTCGCTCGGCGTCGTCGTCGCGGCAATCGCGCTGAGCGCCTGGACCGGACCGGCACGCGTGGCGCGGGCCGAAGTGCTGTCGATCCGCGAGCGCGATTTTGTTGCCGGCGCCCGCGTCATCGGCATGCATCCGCTGGAGATCGCCTTTCACGAGGTGCTCCCCAACGCGCTGCCGCCGGTAATGGCTTTGTCGTCGGTGATCGTCGCCGCGGCGATTCTCACCGAAGCGGCATTGTCCTTTCTCGGCCTCGGCGATCCCAACCGCGTTACCTGGGGCGGCATGATCGCCGAAGGCCGCGCCGTGCTGCGCACCGCGCCCTTCCTGTCGATCCTTCCTGGCGTAGCGCTCGTGCTGACCGTGCTTGGCGTCTATCTCGCCGGCGAAGGCGTTGTCGAGACGACCGCGGTGAGGAGGAGCCTGTCGTGACGGCGCTTGCTTCGATCCGCAATCTGACGGTGACCTATCGCCGCGACGGCGCCGAGGTGGCGGCGCTGAAGAATGTCGGCTTCGACATCACCGCCGGCGAGCGCTTTGCCATCATCGGTGAAAGCGGTTCGGGCAAGAGCACGTTGGCGCTGGCCGTTGCCGGGCTGCTGTCGGCCACCGCCAGGATCGAAGGCCGCATCGATTGGCTCTTGCGCCCGCCGCCGACGGGACGCCAACCTGCAAGTCTTCGCGACCATGCTCCAATCGGCGGCCGTGACATCGGCTTCATCTTCCAGGATCCATCTGCGAGCCTCGACCCGGTGATGCCAATCGGCAAGCAGATCGCTGAGGTCGCCTACACGCATCTCGGCCTTACTTGGTCGCAATCTTACGCAAGGGCAAAAACCCTGCTCGAGCGCGTCCGCCTGCCCGATCCGGACGCCGCCCTGCGCGCCTACCCACATCAGCTCTCAGGCGGCCAGAAGCAGCGCGTGGCGATCGCCGCTGCGATTGCGGCCGGGCCGAAACTGCTGATCGCCGACGAGGCGACCAGCGCGCTGGACACCATCGTGCAGGCCGAGATCGTCGGGCTGATCCGGCGACTGGTGGCCGAGGACGGTATGACGCTGCTGTTCATCAGCCACGACATTGCGCTGGCCGCTGAGCTTGCAGAGCGTATTGCCGTGTTCCGGCACGGCGAACTGGTCGAGCTGGGTTCGACGGCGCGGGTGGTCGATGCGCCGGGGCACGCATACACAAGGGCGCTGCTCGACGCCAATCTCGGCCTCGACGCCGAGCCGCTGCTGCAGCGAACATGACCAGTCCTCTGCTGGCCGTTTCCGGCCTGACCAAACGATACGGTCGCGGCGGCAAGATCATCGCCGCGGTCGACGACGTTTCCTTCCACATCGAACCCGGCGAGACGCTGGCGCTGGCCGGACTTTCCGGCAGCGGCAAGTCGACGATAGCTCGGCTCATACTGCGGCTCATCGAAGCCGACGCTGGCCAGGTCGAATTTGAGGGCAGCGATTTCCTGTCGCTGAACGGCGCTGCCTTGCGCGACCGGCGCGCTCGTCTGCAGATGGTGTTTCAGGATCCGCTCGCCGCCTTCAACCCGCGCGCCACGGTGGCGCGTGTGCTCGACGACCCCTTGCGCATTCATCACATCGCCTCTCGTGCTGAGCGCCCGCGCGGTATTGCCGCTCTGCTGGAACGCGTCGGCCTCAGCCCCGGTCTCGCCGGCCGCGCCATTCACGAAATCTCCGGCGGTCAGCGCCAGCGCGTTGCAATCGCGCGCGCCATCGCCACGAAACCGTCGCTGGTCGTGCTCGACGAGGCCGTGTCGGCGCTCGACGTTTCGGTGCGCGCGCAGATCCTGCGGCTGCTGCTCGACCTTCAACGCGAGAAGCGCATCGCCTATCTGTTCATTTCGCACGATCTCGGCGTCGTCCGTGCCATCGCCCACCGCATCGCCATTCTGGACGCCGGGCGGATTGCCGAGAGCGGCGATGCCCGCACCGTCATCGACGCGCCGCAATCCGCGGTCGGCAAGGCGCTGGTGGCGGCAGCGCCGAGACTGTCAAGGATCGAACAGGACGCATCATGACCGACGCCGAAGCCCGAGCCGAAAAACTGTCGCGCGAACTCGATTCCGCCTTCCGCAACCGCGCCGATCTCTATCGTCTGTTGCTCGACGAGCTAACCGCGGAAGTGGGCGCGGAAAAAGCCGAGGCAATCATGATCCGCACCATCGAACGGCGCGGCAGGGAGGTTGCGGCCGCGGCCTTCGCCGATTTCGGCCCCAACGACGCACCGGCGATCGGCGAGGCGTTCCTGGCCGTCAGTCCGGATGGCGGCCGCATGTATCCTACCGACGTCGAACGCGGTCCGGACCGCATCGCCTTCAAGGTCAGGCGCTGTCCGCTGAAGGACGCCTGGGTCGAGGCCGGCATCGGCGACGAAAAGCTCGCCACGCTCTGCCGCATCGCCGGCGCCTTCGATCGTGGGCTGTTCGAGGCCACCGGAGTGCGCTTCGACAACGTCACCTGGACGCCGGGCCATGGTTCCGGCTGCTGCCACATCGCCTTGGCCAACCGGGATGCCGGTTAGAGCTGCAGCTCGAGCCATGTCGGCGAAGAAGTAGAGTTCCGTTCCGTTGGGCAGCGCGGAGTCAAAAAAACCCGGCGCCATAAGGCAAGCGGGTGTTTTGATGTGTGCATCGCAAGGAATTGGTGCCGGGGCCGGCGGCGTCTTTGTAGGTTCATGGCTGTCGCCTCAAGCCACGGCAATCAAATCAATCCGAGATTTTGTCGGATTGCGGCATTCTTGTTCGTCTTCTGTAGGGAGAGTTCCTGGAGGTGAATTATGAGCGAACTGCCGGTGGTCAAAACGCGACGCAAAGGCAAACACCTTACGCAGAGCATGCTGATCCCAACCGAGAAAATGGTCGCTGACGAGCTGCGGGCTGCTCGACCTGGCCACTTGTCGGATCTTGCAGAGTTACGACGTAAGCTCGCGGTAAAATACGGAGCAGACGCCTGCTGCCCAGTTGACGTTGCCCCCAGTTTCTATCCAGTTTTGAGTTCGTTTCCGGCATGGGTTGTGCCCTGCTGGGCGGGTGAAGCGACGGGCGCT
>NZ_JAMYKT010000040.1:0-31298 GCF_040317515.1 Mesorhizobium sp. M1428 | reverse complement strand
CGAAGGAGACATTGGCTAAAGCGCACCATCCGGTGAGGGCTCCGCATCGGGTTCCTGACCTTGCAGGCGCATCGTAGGCTCGCTCGCGAACCCGTGGCAGTTCGTTTTCTCAGCAGGTGAAACGGTTTCCTGCCGCTGTCCCAGTTGCCGAAGCGCTCCGGCAACGCACGCTAGGTGATAGTGGGGAGCGGGCCTTGAGGAGCGGAACTACCTCCGCGTCAAAAATATGCTCAATCGGATCACCGCACGGCGGCTGTTTTGCGAGGAAGGCGTTGCTCTGTCTCAATGCGGAACCCCGTTATATGGCGGCCCGGCCAGAAACCGCCGCCTTATCGGGCCCGACCGCGATCATGAGACGCCGAAATTTTTCGAGGCGCCGGGAATGCAACTCCAGTCGGGCTAAGTCCTCGCTACGTCACATCCCCGGCGCAAAGTCTCATCTGATTGGCGCTGAATCTCACCATGATTGCCGCCACGCACCCCGGTGCTCAGTGAAGTTGCTTAACGATCGACATAATTGCTGCTACAGTATCTACATATGCGTACTCTGCAGCCCACTTCACTATCACTAGGTTTTCCGGCGGATTTATCATAATTAATTGCCCGCTGTTTCCGAGCGCGTAAAAGGTACTGTCCGCTCCAAGCATGTGCTCGGACGTCGGCTCACCCTGCCACTCTGGGTCTTTCTGCCACCAAGAATCCAGCCACCAATAGTAACCATATGGACTCTTGGATTCGATGGACTGCCGACTTGGGGTTGTCGCTTCGCGCATGTATCCGTCGGGGAGAGTTTTGGTGCCATCGGGAAGCACGCCGTTGCGCAGCAGGTAAAGTCCCATTCGACCATAGTCACGCAAGGTCGCTCCAAACCCGGATTCGCCGTAGGTAAAACCAGCTTCATTTTCGACAAGCCAATAACCGTCGCTCTCCATACCGAAGGGCTTCCAGACTCGCTCGGAAAGGTACGATGTAAATTGTTTCCCCGACGCCCGCTCCACGACAATTGCCATAACCGTGGAATCAGCCGAAGAATACTTAAAGTGAGAGCCAGGCTGGATTTCTTCAGTCGGTCGCGAGCCCACATGTATCAAGAATGGAAGCAAAGTTCCTGGTCGATCCTCGCAGACGCATGCTAGCATTTTGAAAAGGTCGGACCTCGGATCGTCATAAAGCTCCCCAAAAGGAACACCGCTCAGCCCCTGCGCCAGATGGCGGAGAGATATTGTTCCCCAGTGGGTATCTTTGAATTCAGGTACATAAGTCTCTACGACGTCATCCAAGGTACGGATGTAGCCATCTTTGAGCGCGAGACCTAACATTACCGATGTCATGGATTTGGCCATGGATCGAGACTCGCCGACGTCACAGTCTGAATAACCGTTCCCGTATCGTTCAAGGACAATACGGCCATTCTTGATCACAAGCAGGCCGGAAGTCTTCGTACGCAAAAAGAAATCATCGGCGGTATAGGTGACGTCTCCTACACAATAATTGAAGGTAATGTTCTCGTCGCGAGGCAGTGGGTGTGGCTGCCCACCTGCCTCAATTGTGCGACTGGGAAATAGTTTTCGCATGGACCGATGATTAGTAATCTTTTCCTCAGCGTTCCAAAGAAGTTGCACTGACAAATTCGGCTTATCCTCGGGAGACGGACTTACTACGTTCGTGCCTTTCTGAGCACCAATATCCTTAACGGGACCCTCGGTTGAAACGACATCGGACCCCGACTTTCCGTTCACTTTCATGATTTCAATCCTTTCCGACTCGAAGAAAGAACGTCTGCTTCAAAAATCGAAGAGATGCTAGGGCTCCGCTCCCAGAAGACGTTATCGGGAAACATGTCATAGGCACCTCCGGATGTCCACTGAGATTATCAATAAAAGAGGCTTAAATTTCTGGTTTTTGAGAATTCTACGTTGCCAACGACAGTCAGGTTGATGCCGCAGGGGATCGGATCCGGTTCACTCGTTGCGGCTTGCGCTCAGAACGTCCTCCCGCACCTCTCAGCGGCTGGAATTCCATCCGTTTTCCGATCGTGTCTCAGGAAGTGGTGTAGCTGACGGCGTTGGCCGCCGCGCTCTCCGGCAGGATGCCGGGCTGATCACCGTGCCACGGCTGGTAGCCAGATGAGCGGATCATCGCTCATCTGGCTGATGGTTCCAAGATCGGGGGCGCCAAGGCGGCCAAAGGCCGCGAAGAGCAGCTTCGATTTCGCGGGCCAGGTCCTTGATGTCGTAATGTCGAATTCGCCGCATCACCTCCTGTAGAGACGAGAGACTAAGTCGCCGCCCAAACCTCTCTGTGCGCGTCCCGACCTTGAAGCTGCCCTTCTGGTTTCGAGAGCAGCAAAGCGTCATGCCCAGAAAACAGACTGTTTCTGGCGGTTTCTACCGCGTTTGCTCGCGTCCCTCTGGGCAACGCGGCCAAAGTCGATAAACTTGGTCGTGGTCGGCTCGAAAGAGAGGCAAAACTTCCCCAACCGGTTGCGTAGAGCTACCTCGACGCGGAGCGCATCCGGTTGATGTGGAAACAGATCACGAAGTCGTCGATATAGCGCACCAGCCGGGCTGGCCCTTGATCTGGACCTTCACTACGCGTTCGAACCAGAGGTCGAGCACATAGTACAGATAAGAGTTGCTCAGCAAAGCGCTAATCGAACCACGCGGTGAAGTTCGTTCATCGCTCGGGTGGATAGCCCCGTCCACGCCCGCCTTCAGCACCCAGCTGGGACAAGGGTTTGCAGGAGTCGGCAGTAGTGCTCTGAAACCCGCGGCAAATCACGCCTGCTTAGTCCACCTGCCGGCTAAAGGATCTGATGGCGTGATGTGCAGTCTTCGTGCTGACCACGAAGTAACAATATGATGCCACTGAAGGGGACGTGACGAGCATACGCCCATTGCAGAACCACAGCGTAGATCACGCGTTTCGTCTGGGCCAGTTGTAATCAGCAGGCATCGGCTCCACGCCGCGGGAGTCGGGCAGCGCCATCAGGCGACGATCTTCATCGTCGTCCTCCCAGCACGCGGCGATCGCCTCGCAGGTTGCGAACCACACGCCTTCGTGGGACTTGAAGTATTCGATGAGACGCTCCAACATGATCATGTGATGTGCCTGGCCGATGATCTGCGGGTGCAGTGCCATTGCATAGATGCCGTTGGGCTGGTTGTGATAGCAGTAATCGAATATGTCCTTCCAGCGGCGGAGAACCGTATCTGTATCGCCCATGGTTTCGTTAGCGCCGGTGTAAGCCAATGGAGGGAAATCGTCCAAGTACCAGCTTACGGGGATCTCGAGTACGTTGCTAGCTGCACCAGCGACATTACCTTTTTCCCAACGTACCTGCCAGCGCTGCGGGCGGTAAGGGACGAGATCCCGCGCCATCAAGCTGCTGTCGTACTTGAAACCTGCTTCCTCGATCAAATCGAGCGTGCTTTCACTATAGTCCCAATATGGAGAACGATAACCGACGGGCCGAAGGCCGAGCACGCTCTGGTACGTCTTGAATGCAAGATCCATTAGCCGCTTCTCCGTCTCTCGGGAAATCAAGGTCGGATTCTCATGGTAGTAGCCATGATGGCCTATCTCATGGCCCTCGTCACAGATTCGCTTGCTGATTTTTGGGAAAGTGTCAATTGTATGGGCGGGAGTGAAAAAAGTCGATTTGATGCCAGCCTGATCGAAAAGGTCAAGAATCCTGGGCACGCCGACGGCGGCGCAAAATTCACCGCGGGACATGAAGGACGGGGTGGGTCGGTTGAGACCGCCCAGCCACAGTGCCTGAGCATCGAAATCGACACCTAAATTTACGGCAATCTTTTTGCCGTGCGGCAGGTTAAGTTTACCCATTGGTTTGACCTTTTCGGACTCTAGACTATTGGCGAAATCCATCGAATATCACGCCTGGATGTGGATCAACGGCACCCCGCAGGCGGATTGTGGCGCAGGTCCGAGCGATGATAGTTCCGCCGCACCACAATGAAGGCCGAGAAATGCGGCATGGCGAGAAAGCGTGCGACGTCCGGCCGCTCGCCGATGGTCCAGTCGACTTGTTTCCGAAGCGGCAGCACACGGGATGCGTCCGGCGACATCATGTAGCGCGCCGTGGTGTGGAAGTTGTGAAGCCGAGGCGCCGGTGGTCGGCCTGGTTCCAGCGCGGCCTGTCGTCGGACAGAGTGACCAAATCGGGATTGGGAATCGACGGGATCGTCATGCTAAGAACCTTCGAGTTGGGATTCGTTCGTGTCGCTCATGATCTGGCGACCATTATGTTGGCGCTTTCTACGGCGGCAGACTGCAACCGATGCGCTTATCACTGCAACGGACGTCACTGCCGGGCCGGCACGCCTTGGGAGGTGGCGTAAGTCAAGATGCTCGCTCATCAGTATTAGAGCGCCTTTTGCCACTCCGGCAGGATCTGCAATGCGTTGCAGACAATACCGCACTCGGAAAAATGGAATAGTCGCGCCTCCCCGTCCTTGTTGACGGCGACGATGATCTTGAAGGCATGCCGACTCCATGCTGGACAGCGCCTGCGGCGTCGCAGGGTGCAGCCCGCAACTGCTCTGCGCAGGATATAGGCGGTCATTAGGCCGAGGCCTTCTGCATGTTCCACATCGGGAGGAGCTCCGGCATGTGGATGAGGCCGGTAAGGGCCTTACGTCGCGCTATGGGGGTGGTATATTTTCCCAACCTCACATCGCCGACGAAATCCCACCAGATCCCTTGCATCTGGCGGGCAAGCGCCTTGCGCTCGTCGAGCGTTGCGACATCTGCCAATTTTGCCCGCAGCGCTTCGTATTCGTCGTTCTTCGGCCAACCGTACCAGGCCTTATCGCCATTCGCGGTTCGAGAGGCTTGCGTGAGTGGATGGCTGAGCGAATATTCCGATTCGTCCGTGAGGAAGACGTTCCAACCGCCGTTCTCAACGGGTCCTTTGTTCGCTCGACGCGTGGATAGTGCAGCCCAGGTCATTGGCGCGAGCTCGGCATTGATCCCAATCTTCCGCAGCGAAGCCGCCAGAAGCTGCGAAAGATTGTCGCCGTCGACCCAATCGGTCGGATCGATAATGATGATCTTTTCACCGGCATATCCCGCGTCCTGGAATAGCTGCTTAGCTCTTTCCGGATCGCCACCCTTCTTGTACCATCCGGTGTTCTCGTCGTTGGATAGAAGCGTATCCTGGCCGAAGATCGAAGTGACGGGGCTGATGTATTTTTCGTCGCTGCGCACTGCACGCAGCACAGCCTCCTGATCGATCAGATGGAGCATCGCTTGGCGCGCCTTGACATTGTCGAACGGCGGCTGCAGGAAGTTCATGCGCAAGACTAGGTCCCGGCCCCCCTTGTCCAGAACATCGAGTTGAAGATTGGGATCGCTCTCGATCAATGGGTAAAGATCGGCCGGCGGCGTCTCGTAGTAATCAATCTCACCCGCTTGCAACGCCGCCACCGCCGTCTGCTGGTCGGCGATAACATTCCAGATGACACGATCGACTCTCACGATCTTCCCGCCGGCCAACCCGTCCGACGGCTCCTTGCGCGGCAAATATTTTTCGTTGCGCTCGTAGGTATAGCTGGCACCCGGCCGGGCAAGGGCCTCATTGAACTTGAACGGCCCCGATCCGATTTTGGTCGTGACCTGTTCGCTCGCCGGGCGACTGGCGTCCTTCTCTCGCATGATGAACAGACCTGGCGCCGCAAGAACATCCGCCAGGAGATCGACCAGAAGTCCCAAGGGCTCTTTGAGCGCGATCGTGAAAGTCTTGTCGTCCTTCTTGGAGATGTCGCTGGCGCGCGCCATGATCAGCTGCCCACCGGGGTTCACCTCAGCCCAACGCCGAATTGAGGCGACACAGTCCGCCGCGGTGACCGGTGTGCCGTCGTGCCAGCCAAGGCCGTCCCGAAGCTGGAATGTATACATTTTTTTGTCACCTGAAACGTTCCATTTCTCGACCATTTGCGGCTGCGGCATGAACTTCGAGTCGGGAGCGAACAGCATGTCGTAAATCGCCAAGCCGTGCATTTGGGTAGGCCCCGACGTCGTCCAGATCGGATCAAAGACGCTCAGGTCGCCCACCACCATGTGCACCGTCCGTGCGGCGCTTGACGCCGTCTGAGCCCGCAGGACCGACGGAATCGATAAAGCTGCTCCAGCTGCAAGGCCGACCTTAACGAGATCACGTCTAGAGATTTTCATGTTGCATTCCCCTTTCTCCCTTTTCATATTGGTTTATCGTCAGAAGCCTCGCGTTTGCCTACCGGGACACGTCGTCCTTTCCTACTCGCCCCAGGTCTCGGCAAGAACGCGCAACCAATTGCCGTGGCAGATCTTCTTGAGCGTCGGCTCGTCGAAACCGCGAAGACGCATGGCTTCGACCAGATTCTGCAATCCCGCCGCGCTGCGGATCCCGGTCGGTACCGTCGGCCCGTCCAAATCCGAGCCATCGAAGTCCGAGCCCATGCCGACCTTGTCGTCGCCGAGCTTGTCAACGAGATAGGCGATATGGTCAATGAGCATATCGAGCGGCGTATCGGCCGTAACACGCCCATCGGGCCGGATGAAACTCCCGACGTAGGCCACCCCGACCATGCCCCCGGTCTCCCGGATAGCGGCAAGCTGCTTGTCAGTGAGATTGCGCGACTGCGGGCTGATGGCATGGACGTTCGAATGCGTCGCAACCAGCGGCGCGTCGGAGAGACGCGCCACGTCCCAAAAGCCCTTCTCGTTGAGATGCGACAGGTCGATCAGGATCCTGCGCGCATTGCATTCCTTAACAAGGCGGATGCCATGTTCGGTCAGTCCATCGCCGATATCGCCGGTGCTCGGAAAGCGGAGCGGCACGCCGTTGCCGAAGATGTTCGGACGGCTCCAGACCGGTCCGAGTGATCGCAGCCCCGCCTGGTGCAACACTTCCAGCAGGTGGAAGTCTGGATCGATGGCTTCGGCCCCCTCGATATGCAGGATCGCCGCGACAATGCTATCAGCGATGCACCGGTCGAGTTCGGCCGCGTTGCGCACAATCTTGAACTGGCCGTCGCTCTCGCGCTCGATGGCGAACAGCTTGGAGGCCATGCTCAGGGTGGCCGCCTGCGCGACATTGCACGGCACGCTGGGCGGCAATGGTATATCGTAGGTCTCGCCGGCGTAGAGCGCCTCGGCTTCCGCCGTATACCGTGCGGGCTCTATAGCTGGCGCAAAGATGGCGAAGAATCCGCCCGCCATCCCGCCTTCCTTCATGCGCGGCATATCGAGTTGCCCCTTGCCATCGCCCTCGATGAACGAGCGCGCAGCATCCGGACCGCCACAACGATAGAGGCGGAGCAGTAAATCATTATGACCGTCGAATACGAGAACCTTGCCGGAATCGGGCACCAGGGCATCCTTTTGATTGATCAGGTCGCGGGGACGCGACCACGTTGATCCGGCCGATCACGTCATCCGTGTGGATGACGAAACTATTTTCATGGGTCAGTACTGCGGCGCTTTCGCCGATGCCGACTAAGCTAAACCGGTCTTCCTAGATTGGGCGCTCTCATGTCTAGGCCCCTATCCCGCCAAAAAGCTCTCCAAAAGAAAGTTGGCACACCGATACCAGTCTGTCCAAAAAATTCTTGTCCATTTGAACTATATGTTCCGATAATTGAGAATTGTGTGGCCATTGCAAATAAGACGGCCCTTGCGGTGATTGTTCCCCAGCACCCTTGATGCGGGTCGGAATCGGTCGCCAGTGGAGTGACGATGCTGAACATGCCAAGCGAGATGAGAATGCTATCGGGCTCGGGCGGGCGTTGTCACGTTGTTTGAAATGTGGGCGCGTGAGGCCGACACCTCGCTTTTCAGGCAGGCCGTGCGATTATGGCTTCCCACGCGGCCATGGCTTGGCGTCGATGGGTCCGAATTTGTGGTGCGGAGCGCTTGGTCTGCGATCGGACAAAGAGATTTCGGGCGGCGGAGAAGATCGAGAGGAAATGCTGTAATGAGCCGACCTGCCGGAAACCCTGTCGCGTTCGTTCCCGTTTTCGGAACGGCAGGTGAGAATTCTCCGCCCGGTTGTTCAAGCCTTTAATGCGAGCGGTGTTCGACGTTCGGCATGACCTGGCGTTTGGCCGCCCCGTAGGAGCGCAATTTGTCGGTGATCATACGCTTTGGCGGCAGGCCCTTCTTCTTCAGAAGTCGCGTCAGCAGGCGCCTGGCGGCCCTGGTCTTGCGGCGCGTCTGGACAATCTCGTCGAGCACATATCCGTCCTGATCAACCGCTCTCCACAACCAGCATTTCTGACCGTTGATGCGCGCCACGACTTCATCCAGGTGCCAGACATCGTCTTTCGTCGGTGCCTTGCGGCGTATGCGGCGCGCATAATCAGGGCCGTGCTTTCGGCACCATCGGCGGATGGTCTCGTAGGAAACGACGATCCCGCGTATGCATACGACGAAGGCCGCCTACTGACGCGTACATTGAGGCGTTAGTGTCCGCTTAGATTAAGTGGACGCTTGGCGAATGAAGTATATGCGCTATGGAGCAACCCTCGAGGGTTGATGCGAGCACGTCCGCGGCGCTGCCGGCGGGTGCGGGCCGACAGCGGACGCGCCGCTCCTGGACGTCGAGCAGATGCTGGCGATTGCGCGTGAGGTGCAGGAGTCCGGTGATCGGGTGTCGGTTGTGGCGCGACGTCACGACATGAACGCGAACCAGTTGTTCACCTGGATGAAGCAAACCCAGCAAGGGCGATTGGGCCGGTCCAATCCGTTGCCCGAGACCCCACCGGTCGCCTTCATTGACATGGGTGGTGTCGGTCCCAGCCTGCACGATGTAGAGCCGGAAGAGCCGGCTCCTGCGCGATCGCACTCTGAAGGACCATCTGCGACCGGCCAAGCGGTGTCTACCGGTGGCCGGATGGAAATCGTCGGGGCCAACGGCCGGCGTGTGATCGTTGACCGCACTGTCGACGTAAGTGTCCTGCTGCGGATCTTGCGGGGGCTGGAAATACTGCGATGATCCCGACAGAAGGCGTGCGTGTGTGGCTTGCCACAGGCTACACCGACATGAGATGTGGCTTTCCATCACTGGCGCTACGGGTGCAGGAGGTCCCTCAAACATAATCCCCTTGGGGGCAACCTGTTTTGCTTCAGGGGGAAACGCTGTTAAAGGACATCTGGCATGATGGCCAAGCAGCCTGCCTTTTTCCATCTGCGTCGCAAGATATTCGACGTTCACGACAGCCAGCCGACCGAGCTCAGCACGGCGGCGATGACCGGTATCCAGGCGATCTACCGGATCGAGGAAGAGATACGGGGGCTCCCGCCCGCCGAGCGATTGGCCGCACGACGAACGCGGACCCGACCACTGGTCCGCGCGCTGCGCCAACAGCTCATGCGCCACGGCAAGGGTTTGTCGCGCCATGCCGATATCGCGAAAGCCTTCGCCATGGCACCTAGCGATGGCGCGCGTCCAACCGCTTCCTGTACGATGGCCAGCTCGAGCCCGACAACCTGATCGCGGAGCGGGCCATTCGTGGATTTACGGTCGGCAGGCGCAATTGGCTTTTCTCGGGCAACTTCGCCGCGGCAGAGCGGTCCGCGGTCGTGCTCAGCATCATCGAGACCTGCAGGCTGCGGCATCGAGCCCGAAGCCTACATGGCCGATGCCAGCGAGCGCATCAGAACGACTGGCCAGCCTCGCGCTGGGACGAGCTGATGCCATGGAAGTGGGTGCGCCGCCAAGCGATGCCGCTCCCCTTAGCGGCGCGCTCGATGACATGGCGCTGTCGGACGAGGCGCTGGAGGCCTGGATGGCCGTCAAGACCAACCCCCGTCCGCTGGCGCGGACCGTCTCGGCGCTGGATGGCTTCGTAACGGCGGTCACCGGGCCGCGTTTCCCGGACCCGCAATACTGGATGTGCCCGCTCATGGGGTTGCCGCGCGACGTCTTGGCCAAAGGGTCTGCAACCGATCACGCCGTGTTTGCCAGCGTCGCCAGGATCCACAACCGGATCAACGAGACGCTCTTCGACAGCCCGCAGGATGATCTGCCCCGATTCGCAACCAAGCCCAGCGCCGGCATCGAGCCTCGGCCGTCGTGCCAGGGTGTTCTACGCGACTGTGAATCTCAACATCAAAAGCTGGAAACGGCTACTCGACCTCGACAACCCCAATCACGGCCTGCTGCTGCCGATGCTGATCTACTGCGTCGACAAAAAGGGGAGGCCCGTCCTCGGTAAGCCCAGGCCGGGGCCCGAGACCGCGCACTTCATCGAGCACCAGCCCTACAAAGACATCGCCCTGGTCATCCCCGCCCTCCGCGAACTCCACTACGTCACCCGCTATGGCAACCCGGAGTCATCGCCGCCATGGACGTGGCGGGTATAATAGTCGGGAAATCGGGCTGGCGGCTGACTTCTGCTGTGGCAAGTGCCTCCGCATCTCACTTCACCGTCTAGTTTTAGTCAGTCGAGAATTGCGGCAAAATATCACCAGCCAGCAGCTTATCCTTCGACAGCAACCCTGCATCCTCGAGCGCTTCGAAATCCGGCAGATCGCGCAGCGTATCGAGCCCGAACTCCAGCAGGAATTCTTTGGTCGTCACATAGGTGTAGGGCGCCGCTTGTTCCGACCCCAACTTGCGGGCCGGTTCGATTGAAATTCCGGCATTGGCGCTGTCTCTACCCGGCCATCGACAAGCGACATGCCCTGTCGGGTTTGTCGCGCCTGCTACATAGTGGTGGCCCAATTTCGTACCGTTAAATATCTGATCTTTAAGATCAAAACTTTATCCAGGGCTCATTCTGCGCAGTTGGCACGAGTTTTGGAACGTTCGTTGTGCGTCAACAAGTTCGGCAATTCAGGCGGATCCGCGTCGTTATAGCTTCAGCGATGCCGGGCATCCCGCACGTCGGGCGAAGCAGGTAGAGAACATATCGCTATTGAGGACACACAAACGGAACGACCGCGGATGGCCCGCTTCCCAGATCATCCGTGGCGCAAAACCTCAACAATAGGAAATTTCGATGGTCGACCTCATCCCACGACGTAATTCGCCATCTCCCGGACTACTTGGGCAAAGAAAACCACTTGGAGTGGTCGGCGGAATGGGAAGCTTGGCGACTGCCAAATTCTTGGAGGTTCTGGCTCGCAAAAGCCGCGTTGAAAGAGACCAGGATCATATCCCATTTGTTTGTCTATCGGCTCCCAATATCCCTGATCGTTCGCAAGCAATTTTAATCGGCAGCGACGCCCCGTTGCGGCAAATTTTGGAACGCGCGTATTGGCTAGAGAAAGCTGGATGCGGAGCAATCGCTATCCCCTGCAATACTGCACATCTCTGGGCCACAGAGATTAAACAAGCGCTGTCCGCACAGTTGATCGATATGGTAGAGATCACAAGACAAGTCGTAGAGGACTCACGTGGCAGCGAAGCACGCACCCTTCGCTCAATTTCCTTAGGAACGAGCGCATCAATGCAACACGGGCTTTACGCGGGACTAAATAACAACAACTTCGGCAAACAGTTTTCTCGCAGCCTCACGGAACTTCAGCATGAAGCCGTCAGGATCATAACTGACGTCAAGTCCGGGAACGTCATAGATGCGCAGGACAAGTTAACACGACTTGTCCACGCCGCTAGATCTTTCGATCCTGACAAAATTATCCTAGCCTGCAGTGAATTGTCAGCGATCTGCGGAGATCTCGCAGACGACAATGACATTGTCGACCCAATTAATATCCTTGCTGATGCTTGCATTGACTGGTGGACAGCAGGAAGTCACGCGTTCGGACATGTTGGACAAGCGATTATGGGGTAGAGCACGATGAGCGCGTTAATACTGGGAAATGTCGGCTGCGACACTATGGTTCCGCCAGCGCACTTGTTGTCTGACAAGTATTTGCGGAATAATGCGGCGGAGGCCAAAAGAATGATTTGGCTTGCTAAAAACGACGACATACTGATCACCCCGACGCCTGTATCACAATCATTTTTAGACTATGTTAATACGCTAAAGGGTGGGAGCGACATCTTGTCGCTAGCGACTTCAGCGACGTTCACTAAACGTCCGTTACCGATCTCAAACAAAGACCTCGAGACTGGCAGTCTTTTGGCCAAATCCCTCAGTTTGTTGCCTTCGGACCGCGTTTCGTGTCTGGAGCCGTATATCGCCGACGAAGTATCTATTTGCATTGCGAGACTTTTGGGGAATGTTCCCATAACGTTTTCAAATCAGAACCTTCAGGCAAGTCCTGAAGCAACACGTCGTTTTAACGACAAGGCAAAATTTCGTGAGTTTGCGGCTAATCTCGGCGTGCCGATTGCAAGTGGCAGTGTCTGCACAAACGCCCAGGAGGTGGTGGATGCTGTGTGCAGAGCCCTGTTGGTTTCCGATAAGGTAATTCTGAAGGTGGCTCGTCATTCAGGAAGTGATGGCAACTTCGTCATCTCCAAGAGTATCGAAGGATCGTTCCAGGGCGCGACGCGCGCGATTTGTATTCGCGAAGCTGATGCCAGCTCCATCCGTGCAGGGGTTCTTGAAACAGGATTGATTGCGACGGAGAAAGAGCCTGTAGTCGTTGAAGCATATAGCGAAAATGAGTCTTCGGTAGGCGTACATTTCGACATTGGCAGAGACCGAGTAAAACTCGCAGGCGTCGCGTCAATTCTGTTCAATCCAGGGTACGGAGGTGCATATTGGGATAGAACGCTTGTTGGTGACCTGCCTAAAGACGTTCTGGCTTGGTGCCAAAGTCTTGGTAACTATGCCCGTGAGGCTGGATACGTCGGACCCCTCAGCGTTGATATCGTCGGCGCCAAAGAGGGCGGCTTCTTCGCATGTGAAGTAAACGGGCGACACGGAGGTTTCTCTTCGATAAGAGCGGTATCGAATTCCTTAGGATTAGAACCTGATATCAAAAACGGTGAGCGCGTCGTCTTGTTTCGAACCGCCATCCCTATTGGTATTCGATTTCCCGACCTTGTCGATCTGCTTGAAAAACGACTACTGCACTACAATTCTTCCGTCAAACGTGGAGCAGTTGTGATGGTGGAGGGCTATGAAGATAGCGGTCCGTTTGATTTTGTAATCGTCGGAAGGGATCTGTGTGATGTTCAAGGCATAGAACGCTCCCTCGTTGAGTTGGCCGAGGGTATATCCACTTTTCGTCATGACTTATAATGAGGAGGTCATAGTGGGTACGGATACAACCTCGTTAGACATAGAAGTCGACAACCTTGTTCGCTTGGAGGAACGTCGTCAGTTATCCCAGATAAGCTTGGTCGCCTCTGAGAACTATTCCTCCCCAGCGATCAGGTTCTTTGAAGGAAGTATATTTGCCGACAAAAATGCGGAGGGTTACCCGGGTAACCGGTGTGTCTCAGGTTGCGAATATGCTGATCAACTAGAAAATTTAGCGATCGAGAGAGCAAAATCTGCATTCGGCTGCGAACACGCGAATGTTCAGGCCATGAGCGCTACCATCGCCAATTTCGCGATAATGAATGAGCTTTTTCAGCCACCCGACGGACTAATGGCCATGCGGCTTCGGGACGGCGGTCACTTAAGCCACGGCGCCCCTTTTCATGCGAGCGGCCAAAATTTTCGATGGTGTTTCTACGGAGTGTCAGAGACCGACGAGCAACTGGATTATGATGAGGTTCGATCAATCGCGCTGGAAAATCGACCTGCAGCAATCATCTGCGGAGGTTCATCATATCCGCGATTGATTGATTATGAGAAGATGCGCCAAATCGCAGCAGAGGTTAACGCACTCCTTTGGGTGGATTTAGCACATACCGCAGGTCTAGTAGCGGGACGCGCGATCCCCTCACCTTTCCCTCACGCCGACATAGTTACGACTTCCACACACAAAACCCTGCGGGGCCCACGTGGAGGCGGTTTGATCTTATGTAAAAATAGCTTGGCGAAACAAATCGACAGGGCAATATTTCCTGGCTTGCAGGGCGCGCCCAAAATGGACATGATCGCAGCGCGTGCGGTTTTGCTTGCCGAAGTACAGACTGATCGGTTTCGAGAGTATGCAAGAGATGTTTTGAGAAATGCGAAAGCCTTGGAGCGGGGCTTGATTCATGCAGGTGTTACGCTTGTTTCTGGCGGCACTTCCTCGCATCTACTGCTTCTCAACGTGTTGAGGTGTGGCACGACCGGAAGTATAATTGAAAGCTCGTTGTTAGAAGCTCAGGTGGTCGCGAATAAGAATCCGATCCCATTTGACACGCTTTCCCCATCTAAGGCAGGCGGACTTAGGATCGGTAGTGCTGCACTGACAACGCGGGGGCTTGATGAAGGGCAGTGTTTTGAACTTGGAGCAATGATCGGAAAGGTCGTTATGTCTGCCAGTAATCCTCATAGAGTTGCGGACTTGAGGTCTTTTGTTAACCAAATCACACAGGGACTTCCTTTGTTCAATCGGAAGTGGGTGGCCTAGTTCGTGCGCCTGAATTGCGCCAGCCAATCCGGCCGATCCGGCGCCAATAACGACCAGGTCAAATCTTTCCATCATCACGGTCCTGCGTTTCGATGATCATGCCATCACGACCTTCAGCTCTGCAGGCCAGAACGTCAGTCACCCCGTTGACAATGATCCGGCATTCAACGTCCATCATGCGGGCAGATGCCGTTTTCCCGATATTGGGTTGACGTTGAAATGGTCGGGGCCGTTTTCCAGGAGCGCCAGTGCAAGCGTTTGGCCAACCCTGGCGGTTACCGGCACGCTGTTGACCTGGATGATTGTCCGCTTGGCGGCCTTTTCCTCAAATATCGGGCGGAAATTCATGATCTCTTCCTTGAAAACGCTGACAGAGGGGGGCAGGTCAAGCCGGTCAGGTTCACGCGTTTTGAAGCGGTGGGGAGATGGTGGAAATCGTTGTCGGCGAATGTGGTGGTGCGCGTACAGGATGCGCGGTATTCGCCACCAATTACGCCAAATGCCGAAGGTAGCGCCCGGAAGAACTTCAAGGGGTTCACCGCGCCGTCCAGATGGCCGTAACAGCCACCGACCACCGAATTTCCAAAACCTGGAATATGCTTATATGAGGAGCGTCAATGCGGAACTGTCGTCAGGGTTACATTTTTGCTTTCAGTCGGTTGTTGCGGCATCCACGGTCTGAGTCCGATTGCAAGACGCGGCTCGTTGCCAAGCCAGATCCAACTTATATACCGTCGCTGTTCGAGACAGCGGCACCAACATCCCGCTTGCGGCGGACAAGGGCTCAGGAGGACGAGACCATTCTGGCTTACGGCCATTTCAGGGCCATGCATATTCCCGGTTCGTCCCACCTGGATCCGCCAGGACTGATCGGATCCAGGAAGATTTGCAGAATTCAGTTCGGCTAACGCATCAGGCGGTCTTCATGACTGCACCCTCGATGACGACGCCGGCGCTGACGTATTTCCACAGCGCGACGAGCAGCTTGCGGGCGAGCGCCACAATCATCGCCTTCTTGAGACGGCCACCGTTGTGTTTGACCCGGTCCTGGAACCACAAGGTGAGCGCCGATCGCGATTGATGGCGCAGCCAGAGCCAGGCCGTCTGGATCAGCGTCGTTCGCAACCTTGGATTGCCGGCTTTCGATACCCCGTGGTCGTGATCGACCGAGCCGCTCTGCGAGGGGTCGGCGCGAGGCCGGCATAGGCGGCGACCTGTCGCCGGTTGTCGAAGTGACGCGACAGCCCCTCCGACCACAGAACAGCGGCAAACTCCGGCCCGATGGCCCTTCAGGTCGAGCAGCATCGCCGGTGCCGGCGAGACAACCTCCGTGGCCGCGAGCATGGCATCGCGCCAGGTCTCGACCGCCTTGATCTGCTCGAGCAGCAGTTCGAGCCTGTCGAGTTCCCGGCCGACCTGCGCCTGCAGATGGGCCGGCAAGGGTCGGCCGTCGCCGGTCTTGAGCGCCTCCAATCTCTTCCGCCGGTCGCGGCGCAGCGGCTCGTAGCCGGACACGCCCTGGGCGAACAGCAGGCCTTTGACGCGATTGACGTGTCGCACGCGCTCGTTCGTCAAGGCCTTGCGCTCACGCGAGATACGCCGACGGTCTTCTTCCTCGGGCGTCGGCACCCGGAGCATCGCACACACCCGTGGCTCGCCTGGCTTGTAGGCCAGTAACGCCCCGACCAGCGCCTCACCGTCGATCTTGTGGGTCTTGGCCCGGCGCCGCCGGCGCGAGGTTGCAATCGATGCCGGATCGACGACGTGGCTTTCGATTCCTTCGGCTTGCAGCACGCGATGGATCCAGAAGCCGTCGAGCCCGGCCTCCTGGATCACGATGATCGGAAAGCACTGCCCGGTCCGAGCCTCTGCCTTTTTCCTGAGCTCGGCAAAGCGCGCCAGCATGCCGGCGACGTCGCCGGCCGCCACCATATGTTTCGACATCTTCTCCCCGCCACCTGGCGACAGCGAGGTGATCAGCCATTTCGAGCGGCTCAATTCCAATGAGATGAAAATTGCGCCAAGATCGGTGCGGATAGCGGTCGGCGCTTTCGGTCGGTGAGCTGCAACGAGCATACTTGTCTCCAAAGGTAGGGTGTTTGTGTTTAAGCAACCGCACTTTGCCACAGCGCAGGTCGCTATCCCTCCTAATAGGATCTGGTCCAGTTCGCCGCGCTCCATCATATCATACGCGGCGGCCACGGGAAGATCATTGTCGAATTGTTTTCTCATCAATTCCGCGCGATCTTTCCATTCCGCCTCCGACATGCAGAGATAGAAGGCCCCCTGCGCATAGGGTCGAAAGGTGTGACCCTTGGTCTGCACCCAAATGAGGCCGAAATTACCCCGTGCGGCATGATTGATTGTCGTCATCGCAGCCATCAAGCACGAGCATATCAAGGCCACGCAGTGTCAGCCCAAGGGAAATGGAAATCTCCACTAGACCGCCACCGGCAATGATCACATCGAATTTTTCTGACTGAGTTCATATAAGTTCATTCAGCGGTCTTGAATGCGTCAAAGGCCGCCCGCTCGCCTATTTCGAGAATCGTCAAAAGGCTTACGAGGTCTGACGGAAACTCTTCGCCAACCCATCAATCGAAATGAGGAGGTGTGCCCGCTCGTTCTTCGTCACGGGTCGGAAATGGTGTAATCGACCAATCGATCAAGTCGACGGCACGCTGAAGTATCGCCTCGGTCTGAGCAACGCTTGGGGAAGCAGCTATAACATGTCCGATCCAGTCTCGGTCATCGCCTTTCCTGACGATCGGCGTCTTGGGTTCAACATACAGTTTGACTTCGGCGACACCTGGTACAGCAGCTGCTTGACTGCCACCGTCGATCCACTCAAGGGTGCCATCGCGATCAGGAACTAGGGACCGGGCGGCCGCCGTGTGCGAACGCCTTCTGCGCAAATTCCATTCATTGCCGATGACAAGCTTGATGTGCTCAGTGATGAGATCAACACCATAGGCCAGATGAACCAATTGAGGATCGGGCGTGCCAGCGAGACGCGGATTGACTTCAATGACGACCGGGCCTCGCTTTGTCCACCTGAGTTCAATGTTCGCTGGCCCCCAACCAAGGCCGAGAGCTCGCAAACAACTCAGCGAGACATCGACGATGCGCTCATGCTCGTCATCAGTTAGCGGGGCTGGAAAGCTGAACCCACGATAGACGAAATGAGGTAGGGGGTCGAAGTCAGCGGCGGCAATCCCAATGACCTCATTTCCCATTGTATGGGCGGTATATTGAGGGCCCTGTGCAAATTCTTCGACCAGTATCCTCGGCAGAGACCGCCATATGTGCTTCCCGCTCAACAGATAGGCCGTATGTTCGGCTAACTCATCGACGTTGCGGCACAATCGGACACCGTTACTGCCTCTGCCTACGGTTGGCTTGAGAACCACCGGTAGCCCGATCTGCGCGGCAGAGCTTTCTACGTCCGTCGCATTCGCTGCCACGCGATAAGCCGGTACCGGAACGCCTGCCCCCGCGAGGAGCTCACGTTGAGTGAATTTGTCGTAGCATCGTTCTGTGGATGCGGGGTTCGGTCCCGGCAGATTGAAATGCCGGCAGAGCTTGCCAGCTGTCGCGTAGAATGGTTCCCAAGGACTCGTAATGCCAGCAATGTCATAGGTCGCAAGCAGCCGGCAACATTCGCGGATCAGCGCGTCCAGATTGTCTGTGTCGAGACGGATTGCCTCAGTCCTTTCCGCCGCGAGATACTCGTACTGAGTTGGATCAGCCGACAGGGTAATTGGATGAAGGCCAAGACGCTGGGCCGCCTGGACGAACAACAGACCATTACCCGTTGAATCGCCTTCAATCAGGATGAGTGCTCTTTTTGCCATTGGTTAATACCCCGACGGTGCGTGCTATGTGGCGGTTTTCGAGGACATCAGCATCAGCTTGTTCAGCCATGCCCTGACCTCAGACTCTTGGTAGGCGTACCATTGTCCTCAGCGGGCGGCTGCGGCACAGCCGGTGCACTCGCGAAAAGCTCGGCAAATTCCGCCTCAACGTCAATTAAGTGAACATCGTGAGTCGACAGCCAGTCCTGATTGAAGATTGTGTCTAGGTACTTTGTGCCGCTGTCGCAGGCCAGGGTCACGATGCGCGATCCAACCGGCGCTTCACGGGCCAGGCTGAGCGCCTCGTAGATCGCCCCGCCGGTCGAGCCCCCGACAAGCAATCCGTGCCGCCGCGCCAGGTAGTGACAAATCGAAAAGGCATTGTCGTCGCTTACTTTCCGACCCCAATCTATCACGTCGTAATCGATCACCATGCCCACATTGGCCCCTTCGGGTGTACCAGTGCCCGATTGACGGTAGCATCCGCCCTGACCGCCAAAGATGATACTTCCGACAGGTTCCACGCCAATCACTTGGACTTCGGGTATATGCAGCCGCAGTTGACGCGCGGTCCCGCAAAGCGATCCACCGGTACCGATGGCCGAGACAAAATGCGTAATTCTCGGGCCGAGATCCTCCAGCAATTCAGCCGCTAGTCCCATGTAGCCGGCGGCGTTGGCAGGGTTGTTGTGCTGCTCGGTCCAGTCAGCGCCCTCTTCGATGGCAATCCGCCTGGCCTCCTCGTCACGCTGGTCGGTGGCTAGGGCGCCATCGCCACTACCAACGACTCGGACGTTGCTGCCGAATGCACCAACAGTAACGATCTTGTCGAAACTTGCATGGGAGTCCATGAGGGCAGTAAATTCGAGTCTGCGCACGGCTGAGATCATAGCCAACGCACTGGCTGTGTTCCCTGAGGAGGATTCGACAATACTGACGGCAGCTTCATCCAGCGTGATAGGCAGGCTGTTGACCATGCTCAATGCCATCCGATCCTTCATCGATCCAGTAGGATTGAACATTTCTAACTTGACATACAGGCCGACCTCACCGCACCGCAGAGGAATGTGCAGCATGGGCGTGCGTCCAATAGTTTCAAGGATGCTATTGACGATCATTGGGGGCAATCCCCTCTTTGCTAAGGGTTTCGTCGGCAAAGATCTTCCACCCGCGCGGACGCCGGACCGCGGCTATCTTTTTGGGTAACGGAATTTGGTGGAACGAACTCTCATTCGAATCCATTTGGTAACCGGCGGTATTGGCGAAGACGACAAGATCACCCCGGGCGATGCCACCCTCGATTGTCAGGCCGCGCCAGCGGATGACATCGGCTTCAAGACAGCTGCGCCCGACCAGAAAATAGCTTGCATCGTGTCGCGGCACCTCGCGTTTTTTTCGCCACACGACCACCGGAGACGGCACGAAATCAGCGCCAAACCAGGTTTCGGAGAGCGAAAACGACATACCGTCAAGCACTACCCCGAATCGACGGTCTCCAAGGTCCTTGACATCGATCACATCGAAGGCGCTGATCCCGCACTGGTCTAGAAGCGAGCGACCAGGCTGCAGTAGGATCGGTAGCCGGTGACGGTTGAGGAAGTTGCGATCTCGCGGGTCGGCTAGAGCGGTCTGGATCACTGCAGCCGCGTGCTGGACTCCAGAAAGCTCCGGAACGTAAGGGTAGTTGCCGGGTTTTGCTACGTTGCCCCAGTGGACGCCACGGCCGTATGCAACCGGATCGAACCTTTGAAGGTAGCGCATGGGATATCCACCACCGATGTCGATTCCGCCGAGCGTCAGGCATTTAGCGCAGAGACGCCGTAGGAAGGCGATGCAGAAGCGCAATTGTTCTGCGCGCGTCTGAACCTGGTAGTCGTTGATATGAAATGACACGCCAACCCGCTCTACCTTGGCCATTTCGAGCAGCGACAGACACGCTATCAGTTGATCCTCGGTCATTCCAAAGCGAGAGCCGGGTTCGCTTAAGGGACGGGTCCGAAGAAACAGGCGACCGACACCGCCTACAGCGTCCCCCAATGCGAGAACGCGTTTCAGTTCTTCGATGCAATCGATGTGGATGGCCACCTTATGGCGTATGCAAAGATTGATTTCGTAATCGGACTTCGCCGGCCCCGTCATCGACATGCGCTCCGCTGGCACTAGATTCATGAAGGCCGAAGCCATCTCGTGGGCAGAAGAAACGTCGGCGCCAGCGCCAACCAGTGCGAATGCGCGCAGGAGCGAAGCAGACTTACAGGCCTTCAACGCGAACTGGATCTGACAATCGCCATAGACGGTCCGCAACTCGTTCAGCCATTGGAGGTAGTTTTTGCTAGCTTGGTCTGGATACACCACATGCAGCGGCGACCCGAAACCATCGATCCAAGCGGCCAGTTCGGATCGGCTAGTGAGTAAATCGAGCATCCAATCGCTGAGTAGCGGCCCCGGTTCGTCAGAAAAGTATTTCTGGAACATTGATCGTTCCTCATCTTAGGTCGTCAAGATCGATTGAGCAGCATGGCAGAGCAATCCGTAACTTGTGGTTTGTCGTCTTGAAGCCCATCAGGTCGCCGGATAGGCCGGCCTTGATGATACTTTCCACGTCAACGGGACCGGGCTTGGACCAGTAGGTCACATGCAAGTTTGGATCATCATAGGAAAGCAAGACGCATGGAACAGACAAGAGACCGAGCTCCCCGGCACAGAAAAGGCGATGGTGACCGTCCATGATCACGGAATGGCGATATTCGACAAAGATCGGCCGGGTCCACCGCCCCTTTTCGGTGATCATCCTTGCTAGTGTCCGCGCACGTTCAATGTTGATTTTCTCGGATGGTCGGAGCTGGCTGACAGGCAGCTTGACGACGGTGTAGTTTGAGATGAGTTGTGCGGACGGCAAGGCTTTCTCCTCAGTCCGTGATGCATTTGCGGATGACGATGCATGTGCCGTGCCAAAGGAAAAATCCTTTCTGAGCAACATGATCGCTTTAAGGCTACATGCCGCATATCCAACAAGTCTGTCTGAAAGTCGCCATAGCAGTGTGGAGCGAGGTTGAGCAGTGGGCGTCGGGATTGCTGATTTCCATGGAGGGAAAAGGACTCCGGGGAGTAGCCCTATGATGCGTGTGGACGTGTTCACGTCAGTTGAGAGACGTTGGCGGTAATCGCGCGAGGGAAGGGGAGTCTGGTTACAGCCGTTCTTTGAGCATGGCGTGATGGCGTCGGAGGTCACGTGATCGGCGGGTATTTACGTCAGCTAGAGTAGCTCTTCCGATGCGCAAGGACCTGTGCGATCGGGCCAATGCCAGTCCTTTCGCAATTGGTCCGGCCGAGATCGTTCGTGCTGCTACCGTGCGACGCGATGTGAATACAGAAGCCCGCAGCGCGTTTCCCGATGATCCCGGTTTGCGGGCAAAAAGGCCAGAACGAGCGGATTCCCTCAGATGGAAGGGGCGGTTCCTGGTAAGGATCCATCTGGCGGGCAGCCTTCCGTTATTGGAGAGGTTCGTCAGAGTTTCCGGTCTTAAGGTCGATGAAGATTGAGGTTTTGGGTGCCGAACGGCTGGCGGCATGAGGACAAGATCCGGATCGACGAGGAAAGCTTCGAGCCCGGTGCTGTTGTTTACGACGTGGCGCGGCGGCATGAGATTGCAGATAGCGTCTTGTTCAAGTTGGGGGCGACAAGCGCGGGGGCCGTGTTGGAGCGGCGTGGCGGAAACGGCATTTGTCCCGGTCCAATCAGCGAAGCGGATTTGAGTGGCCGATGAGCGGCGATGTGCCGCGACCGGTGAGGCTGGTCGTTTGGTTTTCGCCGCCTGCGGGCTGATTGAAATCGAAAACGGCGTGGCCGCTGCGTTCTTGATCGGGCGACGATCCCGGTTGCGAGCGGCGGCGATACGGCACCATCGTCTTTCGATGGAAGCGACAGAGGTGCCCCATGACCCAGGTTAACGATTTAAGCCGTTCGCTTCGCTGGTCCGTGGTTGATCCTATGGCTCCCTAGCCCGGCTTGTGAGCAATGGAGGGACTGAAAGCCATCAGGCTCAGTATCTCGAAAAGCACCTGAGCGCCGGCCTGAGCGGTATTGGTCGTGGCATCATATTGCGGTGCGACTTCGACGACATCGCCGCCGACAAGGTCGATGCCCTTGAGGCCGCGGAGGAACTCCAGCACTTCCCGGGTGGAGAGCCCACCCATTTCTGGCGTCCCTGTTCCGGGGGCAAAGGCGGGATCCAGGCTGTCAATGTCGAAGGAGAGATAAGTGGGGCCGTCGCCGACGACCTGCAGCGCCTTTTCGATGATGGGGGGAATGCCAATAGAGGGGATGTCCTCGCCATGGATTACCGTCATGCCGGATTCGTAGGAAAATTCCCAAAAATATTCCGCTGTACCACGGATACCGATCTGGATGGTGCGCGTCGGATCGAGCACACCGTCGAGCACCGCATTGCGAAAAGGGCCACCATGATGGAACCTGGTCTGGCCGAAAGCACCGCCGGTGTCGCAATGAGCGTCGATGTGAATAAGTCCAACCGGACGTTCTCTGCCGACCGCCTTGAGGATCGGATGGGTGATAGAATGGTCGCCACCGACCGTGAGCGGTATCACGCCGGCCGCGACGATGCTGTCGACATAGGCCTCAATGTCGGCGTGGCACTGCTCGAGCCGATACCGGCTGGAAAAGGGGACGTCGCCAATGTCTGCGACGCGTAGATCAAACACCGGCGCGCAGTCGAGTACGTGATTGTAGGGGCCAATACGCTCGATGGCGCGTAACGCGCGCGGCCCGAAGCTGGCGCCGGTGCGATTGGTGACGCCCAGATCCATCGGCATGCCGACTATCGCCACCTGGATGTCGCCGAAATCGGGATTGGAGGGGTCGATCGCGCGGTAGGGCGCGTCGAGGAAAGTGGGGATGCCGGCATAGGGCGCGCCGCCGGAGCCAGAAAACGCGAATATCTTATTGGCCATACGGCGGAACTTTGGATCGAACGGCTCACCGCTGGCCCCTTGTCCATACTTGTTGCGAAGAGCGCTAAGACGTTCGTTGTCCCATGCCATTTTGCCTACGATCTCCCTGGTTGGCGCAGCCTCTTTTCCGGAGCCGCGGGCCGGATGTGGGTCGAGCTCCCGTTTGATGCCGATTTGAACTCACTGCGCCGAATAAGACCCGACATCGATGCCTTGAGCTGTGAGGTCATCCGCGATGCGGCCGCGTAGGCGAGTGAGATCGTCCACGGGGATCTTCTCAAGACGCCTGGTTTCATCGCCGGTCAGCGGCGGGCCAATCTCACCGATCAAGCGATCGCCCCAATGATTGAGCGCCCAGTTCAGTAGCTTGGCGATCTGACTGTCCGAAAGACCGGAGTTCTCAATGTCCGGCACATTGGCAAGAAACAGTCGCCCATCAGGATGCAGGAGCAATTTGTTGATGCCCGCGAGCCCGGGCACACGGCCGGGACGGCGAAGGGCAGCCGACTGACACGAAAAATCATACCGAAGTCACGAGACAGTACATAGGGAACGTCGCCAAGGTCGCGCTCTCGAACGAAACGCCCGTGGATGCTGCGTTCGCCGTCGCTGGCGGGAACCACGTCAAGCCAGCCGGCTTCCGCGGTTCGGGCCGATTTGAAGACGGGCAAAAGCCGCTTACAAAGCGGGCAGTTCGGCGACAGGAAAAAGAAGAGCTGGCTTCGGTCCCCGGGAACGCCGACGGCGATCGAGCGCCCGTCAAGCGTCGTCAGGTTCCTCTGGGGAACTGGATCGCCAAAGCTGGAGCCTGAATCGGTGACAAGCGCCCCCAGAGGAGCGACGCGCTCGAACAGAGCACCTACCTGCCGGGCGAGCGCCAGAACGACGATCAGCAAGGCGATCATCAGGAGCCATAAAATCACAACCGCGACAGCCAGCGCCTGAAGTGTCATATCCGCCCCCTTAAATATTCGATGCCGTAGGCGCCGACAGCCCGCAAATCTGAGAAGGTCTGCAGCAGCCTCTCGAAAACGAGCAAAAGCAGCCAAGCCGCCCCGACGACTGTTGGCATCAGCATTACATCGAACCCACCGAAGGGCCGTGCCACCACCGGTGCGGCGGCGATTCCAGCAAGGCCCGCAAGCAGGATGTTGCGGCCAACGAGTACCCAGGAGATGCTCTGACCGTGGCGGCCACAGCCGCAATCGATGCTTGTGCGCCCACGTGCCAGGTTGATCGCCATCGCTGCGCCATAGCCCAATAAAGCAAACGCCGCCGCTAGCGTTCCGTAGCCTCTGAAGCCCGGCGTAAGCAGCGATGCCAGGGTGAGACTCTCGGCACCAGTCAGCGCGGCAGCTATAGGTCTGGCCAATCGCTTCGGCGCGATACGATAATCGATGACGGTTTGCCGCAACTCCCCGAAATCTGTGATCTTGTGAAGAATAGCGCGAGCGAACACCAAAACGAGAAGTCCAATTGAGGTGCCGACGGCTAAGGGATCGAGTTGGTGCATGGCGCTCAATCGGCCTCCCCCTGCACTGCACGACGGTCTCACCCACCTTCTCGACATGTGTCTCCGTCAGCGCAAACCCCGCTGCAGGATCGGCGGTATAGCGGATGACTGTCGTGTCAATCGGGTTGATTGCAAACAGGGTCGGTGTCTCCGCGGCGGAAACAGTCAGGGAAGTCGCTGTTTTGGTAGGTGAACGCGATAGTAGTGCCTTTTCCACGTCGAACGCCCAAATTTCCTCCGCCGGTCAGCTGTTGTGCGTGTGCCGCCAAAGTAGTGGTGGCGATTGCGGCGACGAGTAGTCCAGAAGGGCAGCTGCTGTCGCAGTGAAATTTGGCGGAGGGCTTTCGATCACCGGACAGCCTTCAACGCTCTGTCTGAATATTCTTAGCAATCCGAAATCTCCTCGTTCGATCTTCACAACGACAGCATCCAAAGCAGCGTTCGCCACATGCGCGTGATCGCGGCGTGGAAGCTGCGGGGGAGCCGTGGGCCTGAAATCAATCCGCAAGGCAGAACGGCTCCCACGTGTTCAAGTTAAGATCTCACCTACGACATGAAGGTCGGTCGTCAGCTTCTGCCGCCTCGCAACGAGGAAGTTTCAAAAACCGTGCCAATTGCGCGGAAAGAGCCCTCAGAAAAAAGTGCTCCGCATATATTCAATGGCTTAACGAGAGTGCAGCAGGAGCTAGCCGAACAGCCCTCGGTGTCGCGGACTCGACAAACTTTACACTAGGTGTCGGTTGACGGTCGCTTTCCCAAGACGGCGGAAAGGACGCCGCCGCGAGAAAGTGGAAGCCGCACCACTCCACACCGTTCCGTATTGGGCTCAGACCAGCCCCTTTGTCAGCTCCAGCGCCTGTCGCTCGAACAGGCGGCGGAAAATGCCGCAGTCCAGATGGATCAGCGCTGCATGGTTACCTTCCTCGATGATGCGCCCGCGGTCGAAGACGAGCAGCCTGTCGAGCGCGCGTACCGTCGAGAGCCGATGCGCAATGACCAGCGTGGTCCTGCCGACCGTTAGCCGTTCCATCGTTCTGGATCAGCACCTCCGATTCCGAATCGAGGCTTGAGGTCGCCTCATCAAGGATCAGGATGGCTGCATTCGCGAGGAAGGCGCGTGCGATCGCCACCCGTTGGCGTTCCCCCCGGAAAGTTTCACCCCGCATGCGCCCACTAGCGTCCCATAGCCTTTCGGCAGGCGTGCGATAACTCATGCGCGCTGGCAAGCCGTTCCGCTTCCTCGATCTCGGCCTAGCTCGCACCGGGTCGGGCGCTGGCAAAAACCGATCTGCTCATCCTCGACGATTGGGGGCCCGAGAAGCTCGATGACGACCAGCGGCGCGATCTCCTTGAGATCGTCGAAGACCGTCATGGGCGCCGATCGACCATCTTCACCAGTCAGGTCCCCGTCGACCACTGGTATGAAATCATCGGCAATCCCACCATCGCCGATGCCGTGCTCGACCGCCTCGTCCACAACGCCTATCGCATCGATCTCGACGGGGAGAGCCTACGAAAACAACGCTCCATACCACCATCGGCTTCATCACCCGCTTGACCTTCGCCCGAACCCAATCCAAACATCGAAAACGACCCAAGATCAGACCCAGAAAGTGGCCGGCTTCAAATCGGAATCGTGGCCGGAATGAAATTGGAATAGGTGGCCGGCTTCAGATTGGAATGCATGGCCGGCTTCGTCGGAAATCCGCAATTTGGCACATTCGGTGCCGTTCGGGAGCCGTCCACTCCAACAGGGACATATCACCGCCGAAAGGGCGGATCTTATTAGGCTTAGCTGGTGATCACACGGTCGCCTCCTCCTTCGACCAGCGGAATTCGCTGCCGTCGATCCAGATCCGATGCATGATCACAGCTGACTCAGGGCACCAGCGGCATCAATGTCGCCCGCCATCCCGTCTTCGCCGCCGGCCCTCCCGGCGGCGTGCCCGCCGCGACCATCGACCGGCAATGCGCATCCGGCCTATTGGCGATCGCGACGGCAGCCAACCAGATCCGCTCCGGCGATTCGTGAGTCATTGTGCACTCCTTCATCAAGTGTCTGTAAAAATTGGAAGCGTGTCCGCAACGCGATGCGGGCGACCTTTTCCGGGCCACCGCCATTTATTGATCGGCTCCGACGCCCGGTAATCAGCACGGTTTGATAGGCGCTCCTGCTCAGCGGGAAAGGTCCCGGCTTTAATAGGGCGGCGTAGCGCGACACGTGGTTCGTGACGCCTAATGCCTTTGCCGCCTTGGTGCGCCATTCGCCATCCTTTTCGGCAGATCGGTAGACTTGGATTCCACTAGGCGTCGAACCGAAGCGACGCGGTGGTTGCCTTGGCCTGTGGGCATTCTCATCCGGTTCAGCGACGCGGCGATATGTTCGTGGGACCAGCGACCGACCATGGTCCTCATGACCGCCAACGCGTCTTCCGCCGTCGCACAGCATGTTCCCCTGCTCGGGGCTCGCGTATGTTAATGACCGTGGACTCTCATTCAATGAAAAATCACAAGCAGCGCGACGGTGCGAAGGTGGCTATTACCTCCTCGGCGAAGCGTGCCGCTTCCCGCGCGGCGCCGGTGCGCTTCTGGCCGACCAGCGCATATTCAGCCTGCGCCGCACGGGGGACGCGATATTTGCGCGCAACCAAAATCCGCAGTTGCCAGCATTGGCATGTAGTATCCGTCGCGGATCGCCGGGACGCGATAGTGGGTGCCTTCCAATTGTCGTTCTGCACCAGCGATATGCTGTCCATGCCGCCGGCCAGGACGATATCGCAGTCGCCACCGGCCTGAAGGCGTTTTCGACCGGGTTGGGGTCCAGCTCCAGGCGACCGTTCTCCAGGAACCTGGTCAGGCCGCAGCAGTAGCAATTAGCGCTTTCCGGCTCGATTACTTCCTGGCAGCGGAGAGCCATGTAGAGCCGTCGCGCGCCGACGCGTCAATGCCTTCATGAGCCAACTCTGCGGAAAGATCATCCCCGAGGCTACTTGCTTCCGACCTCCGATGTCAACCTATTGTGCCGACACCTCGCTATGTCGGAACCTCGACAGGCTTGTTGGCCACTTTCTGGTTGGTCTGAGGCTAAGTAGCTGAATGGGATCATAATATTCTGATCTGCCCTGATGACCTAAAACGGCACGAGGTTTGCCACGATCGTTCCGAGGCTGCAAGGCATCGGATACTTCCTGTCCCTCGACCAAACGCTGCAGTCGCTCGTCGGTGTGGTGGGTCTATAGCTGAAAGAGGAATCCTGTAAATGAGAAAAATCGTCGCCGCCAAGTTGCATGACATCACTGTGACCGGGAGCAGATCAGTTCTGGCCTCGGGCAGCACATTGCAGCGCCAATCTGCAGGTCAAAGCGGAAAGGGAGCAAATCCGATATGATCTGAAGTAGTAGAAGAGGCCTCATGGTTTCATCAGCGCCAATTGTTCTGAAGGCACTGCACATTTACTATCAGTCTTGCCGAGCTATAGTCAAGACGCAAAACCTGTCATGGAAGGAACAAGGCAGTGGGTAAATTGATAAATATAACAGAACAGCCGGACGAGTCGGACCGGAAAGCCATTTTAGACCAATTATATATCCATAATGAGAGCACGGGCTCCGTTTACGACCTCAAGTCATTTGCAATCCTCATCAAGTCTCCCGGGAGCGGCAAAACCGCGGGTGGGCTTTGGGCAACGTGCTACTATGACTGGCTGCATATCGAATTGATTTTTGTACCCAAGGAATTGCGGGGTCGGAAAATCGGGTCTCGGTTAGTAAGGTCTGCAGAGCGTTGGGCTCTTCGCAGAGGATGTGTCGGAGTGTGGCTAAACACTTTCGAGTTTCAGGCGCCAGCGTTCTATCAGTCTCTCGGTTACGAGACGTTTGGTCATCTGTCTAATTATCCACGAGGATCCCGGCGATACTTCCTACGGAAGGAATTCTCCGAGAGCACTTAGACTCTTCTCTGATTGGGTTCGCTGAGGTCAAGGTACTCCTGCACTTTGCATCGGACCGTTCCGAGGGTAACTCGATTCTCTTCGCGGTTGGCGCTTGGGCCGCATGATGGGTCAGGAGAGCGAGACGTCTCAATCTGTTTTACGACCTTGCGGAACGATCTGGGCATGGCCCAACGGTCAGAAGACGGGGGAGCATGAGGAACTGTGGGGCGGTTATGCGGCTAGAGCTGGTTCGTCTGATGCTGGCGCTCACCCAAACATCCGATCTGGTGAAGATCGATCCAGAAATTTTTTTTACACCTACTGAGTCAAGAGGCGTGACACCAAAAACCCCACGAGAACCAGAAAATCGATTCAATAAGTGCAACCAGTTGGCGACTTCGCCGGATCCCACTGCACCTCAAAAGTGGATCCGGAAACCAGACATGGAGCATTCCGAGAGCAACAGATTACGGCTCTGCATAGGTAGCCAGATATAGGGAGCATCGCCACGTTCAGTGCTTCCGCTGATGAGAGGAAGGTACCATGTCAACCGAGGAAAGATCCTACTTGGGGGATGGTGTGCCGCAGCAACCAGTTGAGGTCGTCTTACGGCACGCGGACGCCCACGTGAACGCAAGCCTTGATCGGCTTTTCCAACTGCTGCGAATCCCTTCCATCTCATGCGATGCGCTATATGCACCGCAATGCCGCGAGGCAGCGTCCTGGTTAGCAAATGAGTTATTAGGCATTGGCTTCGATGCGTCTGTCAGGCCTACAATTGGAAATCCAATGGTGGTCGGGCACCACAAAAAAGCCGACGGCCCACATGTCCTGTTTTACGGCCACTACGATGTTCAACCAGCAGAGCCCTTTGAGGCATGGGGAGCTAACCCGTTTGAGCCTACGCTCAAAACACAACCTGATGGCGACACCCATATTGTTGCTCGTGGTGCATCGGACGACAAGGGGCAACTTCTAACCTTTATCGAAGCATGTCGCTCCTGGAAGGCTGTGACAGGCGGTCTGCCGATAAGCGTCTCCATGTTTTTCGAAGGTGAGGAAGAGAGCGAAAGCCCGAGTATGGAGTCGTTTTTGGACCGATTCGGAAACGAGCTGGCTGCTGATGTGATGTTGCTTTGCGATACATATCTTTGGAAAGATACGGTGCCCGCAATCACCGCCATGTTTCGGGGGATATTGGAAGAAGAAATCGAAATACGTTGCGCCAACCGTGACCTGCATTCCGGGGCTTACGGCAATGCCGCGCGCAATCCTATCCAAACCCTAGCCGAGCTGATTGCCAGCCTAAGAGGCGCAAACGGCGAAGTGACAATTGAAGGGTTCTACGACGATATTGAGGAATTGGACGAAGAGGTCAGAAGCCAACTGCTCAAACTGAATTTTGCTGCGGACGCGTTTCTTGGGGATGCAGGGCTATCGCAATCTGCCGGAGACGCCTCCTATTCGGTATTGGAGCAAATTTGGACGCGACCATCTTGCGACATTAACGGCATTGTAGGGGGATACTACGGCGATGGCGTGAAAACGATTATTCCCTCCAGAGCTGTCGCTAAGATTTCCTTCCGATTGGTGCCTGGGCAAGATCCCGAAAAGATCCAATCCAAGTTTCGTGCGCATATTCGTGCGAGAACCCCTGTCGACTGCAAAGTGGAGTTTAAAGGGCACGGAGGCAGTCCTGCATCGGTTATTTCGCCAAGAAGCCACTTTCTTGCCAGCGCACGTGCTGGGTTGAAACAGGAATGGGGCTGTGAACCTGTGCTGATCGGGAGTGGCGGGTCAATTCCAATTGTCGGCGTGGTTAAGCATCGGTTGGGGCTCGAATCTCTGCCCATCGGTTTCGCGAGATCCGATAATCGCCACCACAGTCCGAACGAAAAATACGATCTTTCCAGCTTTCAAAAGGGAATTCGCTCATGGATTCGGATCCTCGCCGAGTTCTCCATCCAGAGGCGATCGGGCCAAATTCTTGTCAGGAGATAGCTCGCGCCCGGATCGAACGTGATTGGCCAGAGAGCCATCAATGCAGCTCACGCAAATAAATCAGCGGTGCCGAGGCCCTTCTGCGTCCCTCACAGAATGTAGCTGCAACCCCAACAATTCTTCATGGAGTCAACAAATGGACAGCAAGGCAGCAAGAGGGTTGCACTACCGTCCGCTATTTCTATCAAAGCAGCACCCGGAGTTCTCAAAATTTTGACGATCTTCCTATTGATGATGCGCATTGCCATATAGTGACTGAAAGAGATGCGTTCACGACACCGCAGCGGTTCTTGGAACGAATGTCGTTGGCCGTATTTGATCCTATACCTGAATATTTGGCGCGGTTGTCGCAGGGCAAGCGGCTTTAGTCGCTGCCTTCCAGGCTATGGATCCCGAGAATTTATCGATGTGGTGGCATGGCATCTCGGTTAGGAAACGGAATTTCGAGACATGATCGTCGGCGACGTCGCCCTCGCAGCTGGGCCTTTTTTGAGCGAACTGCCACGTGTTCGAGAGCGAGCCTACGATGCGCCTGCAAGGTCAGGAACCCGATGCGGAGCCCTCACCGGATGGTGCGCTTTAGCCAATGTCTCCTTCG
>NZ_JAMYKT010000039.1:0-36909 GCF_040317515.1 Mesorhizobium sp. M1428 | reverse complement strand
GCCATGGAAGAGAAGCTGCGCTTCGCCATCCGTGAAGGCGGCCGCACCGTCGGTGCCGGCATCGTCGTCACCATCAAAGAGTAATTTGGACTTAAACCGATCTGTCGCGGGCGCCGCCCGCGCCGCGCCAGAACAAGGAAGTGACGCATGAACGGACAGAATATCCGCATCCGCCTGAAGGCGTTTGATCACCGGGTGCTCGACGCCTCGACACGGGAAATCGTGTCGACCGCCAAGCGCACCGGCGCCAACGTCCGCGGCCCCATTCCGCTGCCGACGCGGATCGAAAAGTTCACGGTCAACCGGTCGCCTCACGTCGACAAGAAGAGCCGCGAGCAGTTCGAGATGCGCACGCACAAGCGTCTGCTCGACATCGTCGACCCGACCCCGCAGACGGTCGATGCTTTGATGAAGCTCGACCTGGCCGCCGGTGTCGACGTCGAGATCAAGCTCTAAGGAACCAGAGGTCAGCGGGGCGACCCGGAACTCTGAAGGAACAAGAGGCGTGGAGGGGCGACAGCCCCGACAGGGAACTCTAAAGGAATTGAACCGATGCGTTCAGGTGTGATTGCAAAGAAGGTGGGAATGACCCGCATCTACAACGATGCCGGGGAACATGTTCCCGTCACTGTTCTCCAGATGGAGAACTGCCAGGTCGTGGCGCAGCGCACGCAGGAGAAGAACGGCTATACCGCCGTCCAGCTCGGCGTTGGCCTTGCCAAGGTGAAGAACACGTCGAAGGCGATGCGCGGCCATTTCGCGACCGCTTCCGTCGAGCCGAAGGCCAAGGTTGCCGAGTTCCGCGTCTCCGCCGACAACATGATCGATGTCGGCGCCGAGATCACCGTCGAGCATTTCGTCGTCGGCCAGAAGGTCGATGTGACGGGAACCACGATCGGCAAGGGCTTCCAGGGCGTCATCAAGCGGCACCACATGGGTGGCGGCCGCGCGACGCACGGCAACTCGGTGTCGCACCGTACACACGGCTCGACCGGCCAGCGCCAGGATCCGGGCAAGGTGTTCAAGGGCAAGCATATGGCCGGCCACATGGGTGACACCCGCGTCACCACGCAGAATGTCGAGGTCGTCTCGACCGACGCCGATCGCGGCCTGATCCTGATCCGCGGTGCGGTCCCGGGTTCGAAGGGTGCATGGATCCTGGTCCGCGACGCGGCCAAGGTAGCGCTTCCGGCCAATGCGCCGAAGCCCGCCGCGATCCGCGCCGTTGCGACCGATGGTGCCGCCAAGAACGAGGCCCAGGCCACAGAGGGAGCGGAATAATGGACCTCAAGATTACAACGCTTGGCGGCAAGGACGCCGGCAAGCTGAAGCTCTCCGAAGAGATTTTCGGCCTTGATCCGCGCGAGGACATCCTGCAGCGCGTCGTGCGCTGGCAGCTTGCCAAGAAGCAGCAGGGCACCCACAAGGCCAAGGGTCGCGCGGAAATCGCCCGCACCGGCGCCAAGATGTACAAGCAGAAGGGTACCGGCCGCGCCCGTCACCATTCGGCTCGCGCTCCGCAGTTCCGCGGCGGCGGCAAGGCCCACGGCCCGGTCGTGCGCAGCCACGAGCACGATCTGCCGAAGAAGGTGCGCGCGCTCGGTCTCAAGCATGCGCTTTCGGCCAAGGCCAAGAGCGCGTCGATCATCATCATCGACGAGCTGAAGCTGACCGAGGCCAAGACCAAGGCACTGATCGCGAATTTCGCGACGCTGGGCCTGAGCAACGCCCTGGTGATCGGCGGCGCCGAGCTTGACAAGAATTTCAAGCTGGCGGCGACCAACATCCCGAACATCGACGTGCTGCCCATCCAGGGCATCAACGTCTACGACATTCTGCGCCGCGGCACGCTGGTCCTTTCGAAGGCCGCCGTCGAGGCTCTCGAGGAGCGCTTCAAATGACCGACCTTCGTCACTACGACGTGATCGTCTCGCCGGCGATCACCGAAAAGTCGACCATGGCTTCCGAGCAGAACCAGGTCGTCTTCAATGTCGCCAAGAAGGCGTCGAAGCCGGAAATCAAGGCCGCCGTCGAAGCGCTGTTCGGCGTCAAGGTGATGGCCGTGAACACGCTTGTCCGCAAGGGCAAGATCAAGCGCTTCCGCGGCACGATCGGCCGCCAGAGCGACGTCAAGAAGGCGGTTGTGACGCTGGCCGACGGCCAGTCGATCGACGTCGCGACGGGTCTCTGAGCAAGGTCGCGAGGACAGAACAATGGCACTGAAAAAATTCAACCCGGTAACGCCGAGCACCCGTCAGCTGGTCATCGTCGACCGCTCGGGCCTCTACAAGGGCAAGCCCGTCAAGGGCCTGACCGAAGGCCTGACCAAGTCGGGCGGCCGCAACAATTACGGCCGCATCACGGCCCGCTTCATCGGCGGCGGTCACAAGCGCACCTACCGTATCATCGACTTCAAGCGCCGCAAGTTCGACGTCGTCGGCACGGTCGAGCGTATCGAGTACGATCCGAACCGCACCGCCTTCATCGCGCTGATCAAGTATGACGATGGCGAGCTGTCCTACATCATCGCCCCGCAGCGTCTGGCTCCCGGCGACAAGATCGTGGCCGGTGAATCGGTCGACGTGAAGCCGGGCAACGCGATGCCGCTGGCCTCGATGCCGGTCGGCACGATCGTCCACAATATCGAGCTGAAGCCCGGCAAGGGCGCTCAGGTCGCCCGTTCGGCCGGTGGTTATGGCCAGCTCGTCGGTCGCGACCAGGGCATGGCGATCCTGCGCCTCAACTCGGGCGAGCAGCGTGTCGTCCACGGCTCCTGCATGGCCACTGTCGGTGCCGTGTCCAACCCGGACCACGGCAACATCAATGACGGCAAGGCAGGCCGCACCGTGTGGCGTGGCAAACGTCCGCACAATCGCGGCGTGACCATGAACCCGGTCGACCATCCACATGGCGGCGGCGAAGGCCGCACCTCGGGTGGCCGCCATCCGGTTTCGCCCTGGGGTAAGCCGACCAAGGGCAAGAAGACGCGGTCCAACAAGGCGACCGACAAGTTCATCCTGCGCTCGCGCCATCAGCGCAAGAGCTAAGAAGAGGTAACGCCAAGTGACTCGTTCGATTTGGAAAGGCCCCTTCATCGACGGCTACCTTCTGAAGAAGGTGGACAAGGTTCGTGAAGGTGGTCGCAATGAGGTGATCAAGATGTGGAGCCGCCGCTCCACCATCCTGCCGCAGTTCGTCGGCTTCACCTTCGGTGTTTACAACGGCCAGAAGCACGTTCCCGTCTCGGTGAACGAGGACATGGTCGGTCACAAGTTCGGTGAATTCGCTCCGACCCGGACCTATTACGGTCACGGCGCGGATAAGAAGGCGAAGAGGAAATAATCATGGGCAAGGCCAAAGCTCCGCGCAGGCTTGCTGACAACGAAGCGCGCGCCGTGTTGCGCACGATCCGTATCAGCCCGCAGAAGCTGAACCTGGTTGCCGCGCTGATCCGCGGCAAGAAGGTCGCGACAGCGCTTTCCGACCTCGAATTCTCGGCCAAGCGGATTTCCGGCACGGTCAAGAAGACGCTGGAATCGGCGATCGCCAACGCGGAAAACAACCACGACCTCGACGTCGATGCGCTGATTGTGGCGGAAGCCTATGTCGGCAAGTCGATCGTCATGAAGCGGTTCCATGCCCGTGGCCGTGGTCGCGCCAGCCGTATCGAGAAGCCGTTCTCGCACCTCACGATCGTCGTTCGTGAAGTCGAAGAAAAAGGGGAGGCCGCATAATGGGCCAGAAAGTCAATCCGATCGGTCTGCGTCTCGGCATCAACCGCACCTGGGATTCGCGCTGGTTCGCGAACACCGGCGAGTACGGCAAGCTGCTGCACGAGGATATCAAGATCCGCAAATATCTTGAGAAGGAACTCAAGCAGGCTGCGATCTCGAAGGTCGTGATCGAGCGTCCGCACAAGAAGTGCCGCGTCACCATCCATGCGGCGCGTCCGGGCCTGATCATCGGCAAGAAGGGCGCCGACATCGAGAAGCTTCGCAAGAAGCTGATGGAGATGACCAAGTCCGAGACGCATCTGAACATCGTCGAAGTGCGCAAGCCGGAGATCGACGCGACCCTGGTCGCCCAGTCGATCGCCCAGCAGCTCGAGCGCCGCATCGCGTTCCGCCGCGCCATGAAGCGCGCCGTGCAGTCGGCGATGCGCCTCGGCGCCGAAGGCATCCGCATCAACTGCGCCGGCCGTCTCGGCGGCGCCGAGATCGCGCGCATGGAATGGTATCGTGAAGGCCGCGTGCCGCTGCATACGCTGCGTGCCGACGTCGACTACGGCACGGCCGAGGCGAATACGGCCTACGGCATCTGCGGCGTCAAAGTCTGGGTGTTCAAGGGCGAGATCCTCGAGCACGACCCGATGGCTTCGGAGCGCCGCGCCACCGAGGGCGATCATGCGCATGGCGGTGGTGGTGAGCGCGAACGCGGTCGCCGTCGCGAAAACGCGTAAGACATTTAGGAATTTGGAGTTAGAACGATGCTGCAGCCAAAGCGCACAAAGTTCCGCAAGCAGTTCAAGGGCCGCATCCACGGTACCGCCAAGGGCGGCACCAACCTGGATTTCGGTGGTTTCGGGCTGAAGGCGCTTGAGCCGAACCGCGTCACCGCGCGTGAGATCGAGGCGGCCCGCCGCGCGATCACCCGCGAGATGAAGCGTGCCGGCCGCGTGTGGATCCGTATCTTCCCGGACGTGCCGGTGACGTCGAAGCCGACCGAAGTCCGCATGGGTAAGGGCAAGGGCGCGGTCGACTACTGGGCGGCACGCGTCAAGCCGGGCCGCATCATGTTCGAGATCGACGGCGTCAACGAGGAAACCGCCCGTGAGGCGCTGCGTCTCGGCGCGGCCAAGCTCTCGGTCAGGACGCGCTTCGTACAGCGCATCGCAGAATAAGGACGGGCTGATCATGAAAGCCGAAGACATCCGGACCAAGACCCAGGACCAGCTGACCGACGACCTGGCCAGCCTGAAGAAGGAGCAGTTCAACCTGCGCTTCCAGAAGGCCACCGGCCAGCTTGAGAAGACCGCGCGCGTGAGGCAGGTCCGCAAGGACATTGCGCGTATCAAGACCATCGCTGCGGAAAAGTCCGCGGCCAAGAAGGCTTAAGGACGAAAACCATGCCAAAGCGCATTCTGCAGGGCACCGTCGTCAGCGACAAGAACGAGAAGACGGTTGTCGTCAAGGTCGAACGGCGCTTCACGCATCCCGTGATGAAGAAGACCGTGCGCATGACCAAGAAGTACAAGGCGCACGACGAGAACAACGCCCACAAGGTCGGCGATCAGGTGTTCATCCAGGAATCGAAGCCGATTTCCAAGGACAAGCGCTGGGTCGTGGTGTCTTCGGACCAGGCCTGATCAGGGCCAACGAAACGAATTTTGGACAGACCGGGGAGGGGTGAGAAACCCGTCCCGTTAGAAAAGAAGAAGGCGGCCAGTCATGATTCAGATGCAAACAAACCTCGACGTCGCGGATAATTCCGGCGCCCGTCGTGTCATGTGCATCAAGGTGCTGGGCGGCTCGAAGCGGAAATACGCTTCCGTGGGCGACATCATCGTGGTGTCGATCAAGGAAGCCATCCCGCGCGGCCGCGTCAAGAAGGGCGATGTGATGAAGGCGGTCGTGGTTCGCACGGCCAAGGACATCCGCCGCCCGGACGGCAGCGTGATCCGTTTCGACAAGAACGCAGCCGTTCTCGTCGACAACAAGAAAGAGCCGATCGGCACGCGTATCTTCGGACCGGTTCCGCGCGAACTCCGCGCCAAGAACCACATGAAGATCATCTCGCTCGCGCCTGAAGTGCTGTAAGGAGCCGGACCAATGCAAAAGATTAGAAAAGGCGACAAGGTCGTCGTGCTGGCCGGCAAGGACAAGGGCCGTTCGGGCGAAGTCCTTTCGGTGCAGCCGAAGGATGACACCGCGCTGGTGCGCGGCGTCAACCTGATCCGTCGTCACCAGAAGCAGTCCCAGTCCCAAGAGGGCGGGATCATCACCAAGGAAGCGCCGATCCAGCTGTCGAACATCGCGCTGGCCGACCCCAAGGATGGCAAGCCGACCCGCGTCGGCTTCATCTTCCAGAAGGACGGCAAGAAGGTGCGCGTCGCCAAGCGCTCGGGAGAAGTCATCAATGGCTAAGGCTCAAACCAAGCAGGCAACTGCCCAGAACACGCCGCGCCTCAAGCAGGTCTACAACGAGACCATTCGCAAGGCGCTGCAGGAGCAGTTCGGCTACGAGAACGAGATGCAGGTTCCGCGCATCGACAAGATCGTTCTGAACATGGGCGTCGGCGAGGCGACCGGCGATTCGAAGAAGCCTTCGATCGCGGCGGAAGACCTTGCAATGATCGCCGGCCAGAAGGCCGTCGTCACCCGCGCCCGCAACTCGATCGCCGGCTTCAAGGTCCGCGAGAAGATGCCGATCGGCGCCAAGGTTACGCTGCGCAAGGAACGCATGTACGAGTTCCTCGATCGTCTCGTGAACATCGCACTGCCGCGCGTCCGCGACTTCCGCGGACTTAATCCGAAAAGCTTCGATGGCCGTGGCAACTATGCCATGGGCATCAAGGAACACATCGTGTTTCCGGAGATCAACTACGACAAGGTTGATCAGATCTGGGGCATGGACGTCATCGTTTGTACGACTGCGAAGACGGACGACGAAGCCAGGGCATTGCTCAAGGCCTTCAACTTCCCCTTCCGCCAGTAACGGCAGCGAGAAAAGGAAAAATCTGAAATGGCAAAGACCAGCTCAGTCGAGAAGAACAACAGGCGCCGCAAGCTTGCGGACCAGTTCGCTGCCAAGCGCAAGGTGCTCAAGGCGATCATCATGGATCAGTCCAAGCCGATGGAAGAGCGCTTCCGCGCTCAGCTGAAGCTTTCGGCGCTGCCGCGCAACTCGGCCAAGACCCGTATCCGCAACCGCTGCGAAGTCACCGGACGTCCGCGTGCCTATTATCGCAAGCTCAAAGTATCGCGTATCGCGCTTCGTGATCTCGGCAATAACGGCCAGATCCCGGGCCTGGTCAAGTCGAGCTGGTAAGGAGGACATAACATGTCATTGAGCGATCCTCTCGGCGATATGCTGACCCGCATCCGCAACGCGTATGGCCGTAAGAAGTCGAGCGTTTCGACGCCGGCCTCGCGCCTGCGCACCCGCGTCCTCGACGTGCTGAAGGCCGAAGGCTATATCCGCGACTACAGCCAGACCGACTTCGACAACGGCAAGTCCGAAATCGAGATCGAGCTGAAGTATTTCGACGGTGCGCCGGTGGTGCGCGAAATCGCCCGGGTCTCGAAGCCCGGCCGCCGCGTCTACGTTTCGGCCAAGTCGATACCCCACGTCGCCAACGGCCTCGGCATCGCCATCCTTTCGACGCCGAAGGGCGTGATGGCCGACCACGAAGCGCGTGAACAGAATGTCGGCGGGGAAATCCTCTGCCAGATCTTCTGATCTGGTATTTGACCCGCTTGGAAACAGGTTTTCGGGATCAAATCCCGAAAGCCGAGACCTGAAACAAGAGAAGTGACGAGGACAACAAAATGTCTCGTATTGGAAAGAAACCCGTTTCGCTGCCGCAGGGCGTGACCGCGACCGTCAACGGCCAGACCGTGACGGCGAAGGGTCCGAAGGGCGAGCTGAAGTTCGTGGTGAACGACGAAGTGCTGGTCAAGATGGAAGGCAGCGAGATCGCTGTCCAGCCGCGCGACCAGACCAAGACCGCCCGCTCCAAATGGGGCATGTCGCGCACGCAGATCGTCAACATCCTGCAGGGCGTCAAGGACGGCTTCGAAAAGAAGCTCGAGATCACCGGCGTCGGCTATCGCGCCGCCATGCAGGGCAAGAACCTGCAGCTGGCGCTCGGCTTCAGCCACGACGTCGTCTACGAGACGCCGCAGGGCGTGACGATTTCGGTGCCGAAGCCGACGGAAATCACCGTGACCGGCATCGACAAGCAGCAGGTCGGCCAGGTTGCCGCCGAGATCCGCGAGTATCGCAGCCCCGAGCCCTACAAGGGCAAGGGCGTTCGCTATGCTGGCGAGAAGATCGTCCGCAAGGAAGGCAAGAAGAAGTAATCTTAACGCCGCGGGGAGCGGCCGCGGGAGGCTCGTCCTACCGCATATGGTTGCCCCCGTTTTTTGAAGGCAAGGAACTGATATCATGGGCTCGAAAGAATCCACCCAACGCCGCGCCCAGCGCGTCCGCCGCCAGATCAAGAAGGTTGCCGGCGATCGTCCGCGCTTGTCGGTCCATCGCACGTCGAAGAACATCTATGTCCAGGTGATCGACGACGCCAAGGGCCACACCATCGCGGCTGCTTCGACGCTCGAGAAGGAGCTCAAGGGCTCGCTCAAGACCGGCGCCGACACCGCGGCTGCAGCCGCCATCGGCAAGCTGATCGCCGAGCGTGCCTCGAAGGCCGGCGTCAAGGAAGTCGTCTTCGACCGCGGCGCCTACATCTACCACGGCCGCGTCAAGGCGCTGGCCGAGGCTGCCCGTGAAGGTGGTCTGAGCTTCTAAAAACGAAATTCGCCCCCGGCGACCCACAGAGGCGCCGGATATCATCATCAACCGTGCTTCCGGAAAAAAACAAGGAACAGGATATGGCACAGGAACGTAGGGATGGCGGCCGCGGCCGTGATCGCGAAGAGCGCGACGACGGCATGGTCGACAAGCTCGTCCACATCAACCGTGTAGCCAAGGTCGTCAAGGGCGGCCGGCGCTTCGGCTTTGCGGCACTCGTCGTCGTCGGCGACCAGAAGGGCCGCGTCGGCTTCGGTCACGGCAAGGCTCGCGAAGTGCCGGAGGCGATCCGCAAGGCGACCGAATCGGCCAAGCGCGACATGATCTTCGTGCCGCTGCGCTCGGGCCGCACGCTGCACCATGATGTCGAGGGACGCTGGGGCGCGGGACGTGTTCTGCTGCGCGCTGCCAAGCAAGGTACCGGCATCATCGCCGGCGGCCCGATGCGCGCCGTTTTCGAGACGCTCGGCATGCATGACGTGGTCGCCAAGTCGATGGGTTCTTCGAACCCCTACAACATGGTTCGCGCCACTTTCGACGCGCTGAAGAGCCAGATGCATCCGAAGGATGTGGCTGCCGCGCGCGGCATCAAGTATTCGACCCTTCAGGCCCGCCGCGGCACCGCCGTTGCGGCTGAAGAATAGTCGACGCTGACCAGGGGATCTGACCATGGCCAAGAAAGCAACCAAGACCATCACCGTCGAGCAGATCGGTTCGCCGATCCGCCGGCCGAAGGAGCAGCGCGCAACGCTGGTCGGCCTCGGCCTCAACAAGATGCACAAGCAGCGCACGCTGGAGGATACGCCCTCGGTGCGCGGCATGATCGCTGCCGTCCAGCATCTCGTCCGCGTCGTGGACGAGGGCTGAGCGAAAGCGCAGGAGAACCCAGATGAAACTCAACGATCTGCGTGACAAGGACGGCGCGACGCATTCCAAGAAGCGTCTCGGCCGTGGCATCGGTTCCGGTTCGGGCAAGACCGCCGGTCGCGGCGTCAAGGGCCAGAAGGCGCGCTCTGGCGTCGCCGTCAACGGCTTCGAGGGTGGCCAGATGCCGCTCTACCGCCGCCTGCCGAAGCGCGGCTTCAACAATATCTTCGCCAAGAGCTTCACCGTCGTGTCGCTGGCCCGCATCCAGGCGGCGCTTGATGCCAAGAAGCTCGACGCTAAGACTGTTGTGACGGCCGAGGCGCTGGTTGCGGCCGGCGTCATCCGTCGGGTCAAGGACGGCGTGCGCATCCTTTCGGACGGCGACATCAAGGCCAAGCTTGCCTTCGACGTGGCCGGAGCCTCCAAGGCCGCGATCGAGAAGATCGAAAAGGCCGGCGGTTCGGTGAAGCTGCCTGAGAAGGCAGCCGCCGAGTAACGGCAATTTGAAGCACGTTCGGCAAAGGTGGAATTCGGTTTTGCCTTCGGTCGTGCTTTGATCCGACAGATGTGGCGGCCGCATCAACGCGGCCGCTTGCATGTTTGCAGTCCGGAGCTTATCTCGTGAGCTTCGGTGACACGCGCCGCCTGAGCTGCGGGCATCGAGCGTGACCAAGCGGAGAATCAGGCATGGCTTCGGCTGCTGAACAACTAGCCTCGAATCTGAATTTTTCGGCCTTCGCCAAAGCCGAGGATCTGAAGAAGCGCATCTGGTTCACCATCGGCGCGCTGCTCGTCTACCGCCTTGGCACCTACATCCCGCTGCCCGGCATCAATCCCGACGCTTTCGCCCAGGCCTTCTCGTCGCAAAGCAAGGGCGTGCTCGGCATGTTCAACATGTTCGCCGGCGGCGCCGTGCAGCGCATGGCGATCTTTGCCCTCGGCATCATGCCCTATATCTCGGCCTCCATCATCATGCAGCTGATGACCTCGGTCATTCCGTCGCTGGAAGCGCTGAAGAAGGAAGGCGAGCAGGGTCGCAAGATCATCAACCAGTACACGCGCTACGGCACCGTGCTTCTGGCGCTGGTTCAGGCCTACGGCATTTCGGTCGGGCTTGAGGGCGGCAACGGCATCGTCAACGATCCCGGCATGTTCTTCCGCATCTCTACCGTCGTCACGCTGGTCGGCGGCACCATGTTCCTGATGTGGCTTGGCGAGCAGATCACCGCTCGCGGCATCGGCAACGGCATTTCGCTGATCATCTTCTCCGGCATTGTCGCCGGCCTGCCGCGCGCCATCTCTGGCACGCTGGAGCTTGGCCGCACCGGCGCCCTGTCGACCGGCCTGATCCTGGCAATCATCGTGCTGGCCATCATCGTCATTGCGCTGATCGTCTTCTTCGAGCGCGCCCAGCGCCGCCTGCTGATCCAGTATCCCAAGCGCCAGGTCGGCAATCGCATGTTCCAGGGCGATACCTCGCATCTGCCGCTTAAGCTCAACACCTCCGGCGTCATTCCGCCGATCTTCGCCTCGTCGCTGCTGCTGCTGCCTGCGACCGTTGCCGGGTTCTCGCAGACCACCAATATGCCTGCATGGGCCAGCACTATCCTGGCGGCGCTCGGCCACGGCCAGCCGCTCTATATGGCCTTCTACGCGGCGATGATTGTGTTCTTCGCCTTCTTCTATACAGCGATCGTCTTCAATCCGAAGGACACCGCCGACCAGCTCAAGAAGCATTCGGGCTTCATCCCGGGCTACCGTCCGGGCGAGCGCACTGCGGATTATATCGACTATGTGCTCACCCGCATCACCGTCGTCGGCGCCATCTATCTGGTGCTGGTGTGTCTGCTGCCTGAGTTCCTGATTTCAGCGACTGGCGTACCGTTCTACCTTGGTGGCACTTCGCTCCTGATCGTGGTCAGTGTAACGCTCGATACGGTGGCGCAGATTCAGGGTCACCTGATCGCGCACCAGTATGAGGGCCTGATCAAGAAGTCGAAGCTGCGCGGGGGGAAAAAGGCCAGATGAGGTTGATATTGCTTGGACCGCCGGGGGCGGGCAAGGGGACACAAGCACTAAGACTGGTAGAACGACACGGCATCCCACAGCTTTCCACGGGTGACATGCTGCGCGCTGCTGTCCAGGCCGGCACCGAAGTCGGCAAGCGCGCCAAGGCGGTGATGGACGCTGGCGAACTGGTGTCCGACGCTATCGTCAACGCCATCGTTGCCGAGCGTATCGATCAAGCTGATTGTGCAAACGGCTTCATCCTTGACGGGTATCCCCGAACACTGGTGCAAGCGGACGCCGTTGAGGAAATGCTGTCGGATCGCGGACTGGAGCTAGACGCGGTCATCGAATTTGTCGTCGACGACAAGGCGCTGGTTGGCCGAATCGTCAAGCGCGCCGAAGAAGCCAAGGCCGCAGGCATGCCGGTGCGCAAGGACGACAGTCCAGCGGTGTTCGAAGAACGCTTGAGGGAATATTACAAGAAAACCTCGCCGCTGATCGGCTACTACTACGCCAAGGGCAAGCTCAGGGGCGTCGATGGCATGGCCGACATCGATGCGGTGACGCAGCAGATCGAGGCGGTGCTCAGGGCGACGACCCGGAAAGTTGGCCAGGCGGCCGGCTAGAGACTCGAACGATTGCGCTTGACTGGAGCGGTCCGCTGGGGTATGGCGGCCCGTCTTCCTATCAGGCATGAGGCTTGCTTGTCCGCAAGGGCAAGGCAGGCCGCTTTGAACTGGAAACTCCCGCAAGGGCCGGCCTCCACCGGACGCGGGGCAACTTGAAGCGCCGGCTCGCCCGGCCTATATGGAGAAGAGAAGAACATGGCTCGTATAGCCGGCGTCAATATTCCGACCAACAAGCGCGTCGTCATTGCGCTTCAATACATTCACGGCATTGGCAAGAAGTTCGCCCAGGAGATCGTCGACAAGGTCGGCATCCCGGCCGAGCGTCGCGTCAACCAGCTGACCGACGCGGAAGTGCTGCAGATCCGCGAGACCATCGACCGCGACTATCAGGTCGAGGGCGATCTGCGCCGCGAAGTGTCGATGAACATCAAGCGGCTCATGGACCTCGGCTGCTACCGCGGCCTGCGTCACCGCCGCTCGTTGCCGGTTCGTGGTCAGCGCACGCATACCAATGCGCGCACCCGCAAGGGCCCGGCTAAGTCGATTGCCGGAAAGAAGAAGTAATTTAGGGCAGTAAGGCAGTAGGGCAGTAAGGCAATAGGAACGGCAGACATATTCCCCTACTGCCATATTCCCCTGCTGCCTTCTCCCTGGTGGAGCCGCTGGCATTACGGCGGTGTAGAGATCAACTGAAAGGACTATCATGGCCAAGGAAGCCGCTCGTGTTCGCCGTCGCGAACGCAAGAACATTTCGTCGGGCGTTGCCCACGTCAATTCGACCTTCAACAACACGATGATCACCATCACCGACGCGCAGGGCAATTCCATTGCCTGGTCGTCGGCCGGAGCCCAGGGCTTCAAGGGATCGCGCAAGTCGACCCCGTTCGCTGCCCAGATGGCGGCCGAGGATGTTGCCAAGAAGGCCCAGGAACACGGCATGCGCATGCTCGAGGTCGAGGTCTGTGGACCCGGCTCTGGTCGTGAATCGGCGCTTCGCGCGCTGCAGGCAGCCGGCTTCACCATCACCTCGATCCGTGATGTGACGCCGATCCCGCACAATGGCTGCCGCCCGCGCAAGAAGCGCCGCGTCTAAAGAATTTACCGAACGCCGCGTGAGCGCCTCAAGGGCGCTCCTCCACGGCATTCCAGGTCGCCCGCCACGATTGGATGGTGGCGGGACAACGGAAGGAAAGCACTATGATCCAGAAAAATTGGCAAGAACTGATCAAGCCGAACAAGATCGAGTTCTCGTCGAAGAAGAAGACGCTGACCACGCTGGTCGCCGAGCCGCTCGAGCGCGGCTTCGGCCTCACCCTCGGCAACGCGCTGCGCCGCGTGCTTCTGTCTTCGCTGCGTGGCGCGGCTGTGACCGCCGTGCAGATCGATGGCGTTCTGCATGAATTCTCGTCCATCGCCGGCGTCCGCGAGGATGTGACCGACATCGTCTTGAACATCAAGGAAATCGCCATCCGTATGGAAGGCGACGGCCCCAAGCGCATGGTCGTACGCAAGCAGGGACCGGGTGCGGTTCTCGCCGGCGACATCCAGACGGTTGGCGACGTCGAGATCCTCAATCCCGACCACGTCATCTGCACGCTGGACGAAGGCGCTGAAATCCGTATGGAATTCACCGTCGACACCGGCAAGGGCTATGTGCCGGCCGACCGCAACCGCGCCGAGGACGCGCCGATCGGGCTGATCCCCGTCGATAGCCTGTATTCGCCGGTCAAGAAGGTCTCCTACAAGGTCGAGAACACCCGCGAGGGCCAGGTTCTCGACTATGACAAGCTGACCATGACCATCGAGACCGACGGTTCGATCTCGGGCGAGGACGCGGTGGCCTTCGCCGCTCGCATCCTGCAGGACCAGCTCGGCCTGTTCGTCAATTTCGACGAGCCGCAGAAGGAAGTCGCCGCCGAACAGGTTACCGAGCTTGCCTTCAACCCGGCGCTGCTCAAGAAGGTCGACGAGCTCGAGCTTTCGGTGCGTTCGGCCAACTGCCTGAAGAACGACAACATCGTCTATATCGGCGACCTGATCCAGAAGACCGAAGCCGAGATGCTGCGCACCCCGAACTTCGGCCGCAAGTCGCTGAACGAGATCAAGGAAGTCCTGGCGGCAATGGGCCTGCATCTCGGCATGGAAGTGCCGGACTGGCCGCCGGAAAACATCGAAGACCTCGCCAAGCGTTACGAAGATCAATATTGAGGCTCAGGCCTCTTGAACCCGCAATGAAGGAGAAGAGCCATGCGCCACGGATTTAAAGGCCGCCGGTTCGCCCGCAGCATCAGCCATCGCAAGTCGATGTTTGCCAACCTTGCCGTGTCGCTTATCGAGCACGAGCAGATCCTCACCACGCTGCCGAAGGCGAAGGATCTGCGGCCGATCGTCGAGAAGCTGGTGACGCTCGGCAAGCGCGGCGACCTGCATGCCCGCCGGCAGGTGATTGCCCAGATCGGCAATGAAGGCGTCGTCAAGCGTCTGTTCGATACCATCGCGCCACGTTATGCCACCCGCAACGGCGGCTATCTGCGCATCATGAAGGCCGGCTTCCGCCATGGTGACAATGCCGCAATGGCCGTCATCGAATTCGTCGACCGCGACACCTCGGCCAAGGGCGCCGGCGACCGCGCCCGCATCGAGGCCGAAGGCACCGAAGAGGAAGCCGCAGCTGCATAAGCTTCGGTTTTTCTGTGAAGTTCAAAGGGGCCTGCGGGCCCCTTTTCTGTTTCCGAAGGTGCCGGGCAGGGCTGGTAGGGGTTTTGTCACCGGTTTTTGCGGCGAGTACCCAAAATAATCGGATTTCAGCGGCTTAGCCTTTCATTTTGCACAATCGTCAGGACAATGGCGCCCGACTTGGAGGATTCGGAATGCGCGTTAAACGGCTGTCCCTTGTTCTGATCTGCGCCTTGATGGCGTTGGCCATCGTCCCGGCGGCCAGGCACGCGCTGGCGGAGGAGACCAAGCCAGATCCTGGTCTGTCCGACGTACTGACCGATCTGCTGCATGGCGTCGAAGGCGAAAACGCCACTTCTGGCCCCGACAAGCGCGTGCCGTTCGGCCGCGAGGAGGTACAGCTGTCCTTCGCGCCGCTGGTCAAGCAGACGGCCCCGGCCGTGGTCAATGTCTACGCCTCGCAGACCGCCAAGGTGACGTCGCCCTTCGACGGCGATCCGTTCTTCGAGGAGTTCTTCGGGCGCTCGCAGCCGCGCGCGCAGTCTTCGCTCGGTTCGGGGGTGCTGGTCGATCCCACCGGCGTCGTGGTCACCAATTTCCATGTCGTCAAGGACGCTGACCAGGTCAAGGTCGCGACCGCCGACGGGCGCGAATTCGACAGCAAGGTGCTGCTCAAGGATGAGACGCTCGACCTCGCCGTGCTCAAGATTTCTTCTGACAAGCCGTTCCCGGTGATCGCCATCGGCGATTCCGACGCGCTCGAGGTCGGCGACCTGGTGCTGGCGATCGGCAATCCGTTCGGGGTCGGCCAGACCACCACCAGCGGCATCATTTCGGCGGTGGCGCGCAGCCATATCGGCGTCTCCGATTCCAGCTTCTTCATCCAGACCGACGCCGCCATCAACCCCGGCAATTCCGGGGGCGCGCTGGTCAACATGGGAGGGCAGCTGATCGGCATCAACACGGCGATCTATAGCCGTAGCGGCGGCTCGATCGGCATCGGCTTTGCTATCCCTTCGAACATGGTCCGCGCTTTCGCCGATGCTGCTAAGGCCGGGCTCGACTTCTTCGAGCGGCCGTATGCCGGCGCTGAGTTCGAGGCGGTGACGCCGCAGATTGCCGAATCGCTCGGCATGGACAAACCGACCGGTGCGCTGGTTTCTTCGGTCGAAGAGGCGGGACCCGCCGCCAAGGCAGGGCTCAAGCCTGGCGACGTGGTGCTGTCGCTCAATGGCAAGCCGGTCGAGAGCGTCGGGGCGCTGGACTACCGGATGGCGACGCTGTCGATTGGTACGAATGCCAGCTTCGGCGTTCTGAGCAAGGGTCAGCAAGCGACGATGGACATCGCTCTGGAACGGCCGCCCGAGGGCGCCAAGGCTGCGGAACTCACATTGCGCGGCCGCAGCCCGTTTTCCGGTGCCAAGGTTGCTGAACTGTCGCCACGGCTTGCGCAACGGCTCGGTCTGCGCACCGATGTCAAGGGCGTCACCGTGGTCGACATCAACCGCGATTCGCCCGCTGCCGATTTTGGATTCCAGCCGGGCGACATCGTGCGTGAGGTCAATGGCCTGACGATCGACAAGGCGGCGACCCTGGAACAGGTAGCCCAGCAGGATACGCGCTGGTGGCGCTTTACCGTCGAGCGCGGCGGGCAGATACTGCGCCAGGTATTGCGTTACTGAGCCCGACCGTCAGCATGATCGGGCTCCAGGCAGAAGAAGTTGCATGGCCGATCTGTTCAGTGTCGATGAACCGGAAAAGACGCCGCCCGGAAGGCCGCTGGCCGACCGTCTGCGCCCGAAGAACCTCGGCGAGGTCGTCGGCCAGGAGCATCTGACCGGACCCGACGGCGCGCTGACGCGGCTGATCGGCTCCGGCTCGCTCGGCTCGATGATCTTCTGGGGGCCGCCCGGTACCGGCAAGACCACGGTCGCACGGCTGCTTGCCGGCGAGACAAGCCTCGCCTTCGAACAGATCTCGGCGGTGTTTTCCGGCGTTGCCGACCTGAAGAAAGTGTTCGAGGCAGCGAAGCTGCGCCGCTCCAACGGCCGCCAGACACTGCTGTTCGTCGACGAGATCCATCGCTTCAACCGCGCCCAGCAGGACAGTTTTCTGCCCGTGATGGAAGACGGCACCGTCGTCCTGGTCGGCGCCACTACCGAGAACCCGTCCTTCGAGCTTAACGCCGCGCTGTTGTCTCGTGCGCGTGTGCTGGTCTTTCACTCGCTCGGCGAGGACAGCATCGCCAAGCTGCTGGCGCGGGCCGAGGAGGCAGAGGGTAGGGCGCTGCCGCTCGATGATGAGGCGCGGGCGATGCTCATCCGGATGAGCGACGGCGACGGCCGAGCGGCACTGACGCTCGCCGAAGAGGTCTGGCGCGCAGCGAAATCAAAGGAGGTGTTCGGCGCCGAGGCTTTGCAGCGCATCGTCCAGCGCCGCGCGCCGATCTACGACAAGGGCCAGGACGGCCATTACAATTTGATCTCCGCCTTGCACAAATCGGTGCGCGGCTCCGACCCCGACGCGGCACTCTACTATCTCGCCCGCATGTTCGACGCAGGCGAAGATCCGCTTTATCTCGGGCGCCGGCTGGTGCGCATGGCGATGGAGGATATCGGGCTGGCCGACCCGCAGGCGCTCGTCGTCGCAAACGCCGCCAAGGACGCCTATGACTATCTGGGCTCGCCCGAGGGCGAACTGGCCTTCGCCGAGGCGACCGTCTATCTCGCCACCGCGCCGAAATCCAATGCGGTCTACACCGCGTTCAAGGCCGCCACACAGGCAGCGAAGGAATTCGGTTCGCTGCTGCCGCCCAAGCACATTCTCAATGCGCCGACCAAGCTGATGAAACAGGAAGATTACGGCGCCGGCTATCGCTACGACCACGACGAGCCCGACGCTTTTTCCGGCCAGGACTATTTTCCGGAGAAGATGGGAAGGCAGACATTCTACGACCCGCCAGAGCGCGGCTTCGAGCGCGATATCCGGAAGCGGCTGGATTATTGGGCGAAGCTGCGTAGCGAGCGGGAAAAGTAGCTGCCGACCGCACAGTGGTGTGATCGCCGTTGTCTGGCGGGATAAAAAACCCTATCAAGATGCGCCTTCGGCCGGCGGACAGGCCAGAAACGTACCGACGATATTCAGAACGGAATCGCGCCTGGCGCGTGGAAAAATGACAAAAAAATCTCGCAAGACCCTTCGGAAGTTCGCCATAGCGATCCCGCTGCTGGCGCTCGGCTTCTATTTCATTCCCATCCTGACGACAATTTTCATTGTCCTCGGCCTGGTCGACGTGTTGCGCAACGACAACAAGAACTGGGCCCTGTTCACTGGTTATTTCCTCGGCAACGGCATCTTCACCTGGCTGCTTTCGCCCTTCAATCTGCTGGTCGATCTGCTGTGCTACAGAAACCGCGGTGTCTGGAAACTGGACCAGTTTCCTCCGGACTATGAGCGTGAGGTCAACGAGGTTCTGGACGTCTTCAAAGCGCGCAAGGACGAGATCATCGCCGATATCGACGCCAATTTCGGCAGCGGCCGGCGCGGCATGTATGTCTATCAGTGGTACGGCAAGCACAAGATCGACAACGTCGCCGAATTCAACAAGGATTTCAAATATATCAAGACCATCGCCGTGTCGGTGTTCAGGGGCAAGGAATCGACCTCCTGGCATTTCGGACCGCTGCGGCTCAGCCTGCGCATTCTCTACAATCTTCTCCCGGTGAAGGGCGAGGTTTTCGTCGAGTGCAACAACGCCAGGAACTACTGGCACGACAATCCGCTCTATATTTTCGACGACACGCTGCTGCACCGCTCGGTCAACGAATATGATGGGCGCCGCTACTGCGTGTTCATGGACATCATCCGGCCATCGCCATTCCCCGGCCTGATCGCCGCTCTTCTCGCCATCGTTTCGGTCAGCGTCGAGCGCATCAATACCATGTTCTACAAGAACTGGAAGATGATCGGCTCCAGCAAGCCGAAGAAGGCCGGAGCCGCCTGACACCGTGGTGTGACCGGCGCGAGGAAGCACGATGTATCATCTGTTGCTTGTCTGCCTTGGTGGCGCGATCGGTGCAATGGCCCGCTTCTTCCTGTCCGGCTTCGTCGCCCGCCGGGTCGGCGAGACCTTTCCCTGGGGCACGATGGCCGTCAACGTCTCGGGAGCGTTTGCAATCGGTGTCGTTGCGCATGCGGTGGCGCGCGACGGCATGCCCGCCATCTGGGCCTTTACCGTCACCGGCGGCCTCGGCTGCTACACCACGGTCTCCTCCTTCAGCCTGCAGACGCTGGCGCTGGCGCGCGACGGCGAATGGCTGCGCGCCGGCGGAAATGTGCTGCTTTCGGTTTTCCTGAGCCTCGGCGGCGTGACGCTGGGCTTTGCCGCGGGAAGTCTTCTGACTGGCAGCGGCGCGCCGTGAGCGGCCCGCGGAAGCTCCGCCCCGACGGGATGGCGAGGCATGCGGCGCACCTCATTGGCTGGCGCAGAAGGAACCAGACGGTTCGGCTCTATGCGACCGTGGCCGCAGGCAGCATGATCGGCGGCGTGCTGCGGGCGCTTGCCTCATTGGCGAGCACCGCCTTGTGGGGCACTGGATTTCCCTTCGGCACGCTCCTCGTGAACATCGTCGGCTCATTCCTCATCGGCTTCTACGCGACATTGACGGGACCGGATGGTCGCGTCTTCGCCGATCCGCTGCAGCGTCAATTCTTCATGGCCGGCTTCTGTGGCGGCCTGACGACCTTCTCCGCTTTCAGCCTTGAAACACTCACCCTCGCGCAAGGCGGGAGGCTTGTGGCGGCGGGACTCAATATCGCGATCTCCGTGGTGGCCTGGCTTGCCGCCGTCTGGCTTGGCCACATCTTTGCAGTTCGCCTCAACCGGCTGAGAGGGTCCAGGCAATGAAGATACCGACACAGGCACAATTGCTGCGCATATTTATCGGCGAAAACGACAAGGCAGATGGCCGTCCGCTGTATGAGGTCATCGTGCTGAGGGCCCGCGAAATGCAGATCGCCGGCGCGACCGTCCTGCGCGGCGCGATGGGGTTCGGCCATTCCAGCCGGCTTCACACCACGAAGATCCTCCGGCTGTCGGAGGATCTGCCACTCGTCATCGAGATCGTCGATGACGAGGAAAAATTGGCCGCTTTCCTGCCCGTGCTTGAAACAATCATGACAAGTGGTTTGATTACGCTGGAGAAAGTTCAGGTTCTGCAATATGGAACCGACAACGAATAACCGAGTGAGATTGCGGGTGCCGGCGAATGCCGTTGCATGCCTGCGAAACGGCGATTGGAATCATGGCAGGCGTTGAACAGATCACAGTGGACGCCGGCGAGGCGGGCATGCGTCTCGACCGCTGGTTCAAGAGCCATTTCCCCGGTCTCGGTTTCGGTCATCTGCAGAAGCTGCTGCGCTCCGGCCAGATCCGCGTCGACGGCGGCAGGGTGAAGGCCGATACCCGCGTCGAAGCCGGCCAGACCGTCCGAGTGCCGCCGCTCGAAGTCGACAAGAAAGGCGAAAGCCCGCTCACCGGTCATTCGATCCGCAACCAGGGCGACGCCGACGTTTTGGCCAAGATGCTGATCCATGAGGACCCGAAGGTCTTCGTCTTCAACAAGCCGGCCGGCCTGGCGGTCCAGGGCGGCTCTGGGGTCACCCGCAACGTCGACGACATGCTCGAAGCCTGGCGCAACCAGAAGGGCGAGAAGCCGCGTCTGGTGCACCGGCTCGACCGCGACACGTCGGGTGTGCTGGTTGTCGCTCGTACAAGGCTCGCCGCCATGAAGCTCGCCGAAGCGTTCCGGGCGCGTGAGACGAAGAAAACCTACTGGGCGCTGGTCAAGGGTGTGCCGCCGAAGCGCGAGGACAAGATCTCGACCTGGCTGATCAAGGAACCGACGCCCGACGGCGATCGCGTGCGCATCGCCAAGCATGGCGAAAAGGGCGCCGACCACGCCGTGTCCTATTACCGCATCGTCGAGCAGGCGGCGCAGACCCTGTCCTGGCTGGAGATGGAACCCTATACCGGACGCACCCATCAGCTCCGCGTCCATGCCGCCCATATCGGTTGCCCGATCATCGGCGACCCCAAATATTTCGAGGCCGACACCAATTGGGATTTTCCAGGCGGCATGCAGAACCGCCTGCATCTGCACGCGCGCCGCATTATCATCCCGCATCCCGATAAGGGCTTTGTCGACGTCACCGCACCGATGCCGCCGCACATGCGTCAGAGCTGGAACCTGCTCGGCTTTGACGAGCAGAGTGCCGAGGACTAGCGCTGGTGGGCGTCGCCACAGAAACCCTCGACCGCCGTGACGCGGTCGATCTGGCGGCAGCCGCCATCATGGTCGGGCTGACGTTTTCCTGGGGGCTCAACTACGTCGCTGCCAAGATCTCGTATGCGGGCTACGACCCTGTTTTCCTGTCCATCGCCCGCTCGATGATCGGCGGCCTGTGTGTTTTCGGCTGGTGCCGCTGGCGCGGCATTGCGCTGTTCACGCCCGACAAGACCCTCGTCGCCGGCATTCTGGCGGGCGCGCTTTTCGGTCTCGAGTTCCTGTTTCTCTATGTCGGGCTCGAGCACACTACCGTTGTGCGCAACACCTTGCTGGTCAACACCATGCCCTTCTGGATGCTGGTGGGCGGCCATTTCCTGCTGGGCGAAAGCATCACGGCACGCAAGCTCGTTGGTCTTCTGCTCGCTTTCGCCGGACTGGTCGCGGTGTTTTCCGACAAACTGAGCGCCAATGGCGGCGCAACATTGAGCGGCGATTTGCTCAGTCTCGGCGCCGGCATTCTGTGGGCCGTGACCAATATCGTCATCAAGCGGTCGAAGCTGGTGACGGCCAGCGCCGAAAAGCTGCTGCTCTATCAACTGGCCGGGGCCGCCGTCGTCGGCATTTTGGTGATGCCTTTTGCCGGACCGCCCGTCCGCAGCTTTGCCCTTCTGCCAACCTTGGCTCTGCTGTTCCAGGCCGTCTACGTTGTCGCGTTCACCTATGTGCTATGGTTCTGGCTGCTGCGGCGCTACCCGGCATCTGGACTGTCGAGCTTCACCTTCCTGTCGCCGGTGTTTGGTGTGCTGTGCGGCGCCGTGTTCTTGAACGAGCCGCTGACCGTTCGTATCTTCCTGGCACTCGCCCTGATCGCCGCCGGACTCATCATCGTCAACCGGCCGGCCCGAAAACAAAGCCCCGGATGAGCATGCGCGATATATTGAACGACCTCGAAGCTGGAAAACAGCTCTCTGATCCGGACCCGGTGCGTCGCGCCCAGATCCAGATGAAGACGCCGCTGCCGAAGCGCTTCTACAAGATCGTCGCGGTAGCACCGGTCGAAGACGGTTTTGCCGTCCATCTCGATGGCAAGCCGGTCCGCACGCCGGCCAAGGCGCTGCTGGCGCTGCCGACCGAAAAAGCGGCTGCTCTCGTTGCCGAGGAATTCGCCGCACAGGAGGAGACCATCGACCCGGTGACGATGCCGGTGATGCGTCTGGTCAATACGGCAATCGATGGCGTCGCCAGTGATCCCCAGGCGGTGCTGGAGGACATCCTGCGCTTCGCCTCATCCGATCTGCTCTGCTACCGCGCCGATACGCCCCAAGGGCTGGTCGACCGGCAGAACGAGCATTGGGATCCGGTCATCGACTGGGTGCGCAGCGCGCTCGGCGCCCGGTTCCATCTTGCCGAAGGCGTGATCCATGTCGAACAGCCGCGCGAGAGTATCGCGCTGCTTGGCCAGCATCTTGCCCAACGTGCCGATCCGCTGCGCCTTGCCGCCATCCACGTCATGACGTCGCTGACCGGTTCGGCGCTGCTGGCGCTGGCCGTCGACTTCGGCGAGCTCGGCGGCGAGGCGGCCTGGGCTGCCGGTCATGTCGACGAGGACTGGCAGGCCGAGCAATGGGGCCATGATGCCGAGGCCGTCGCGCGCCGAGCGGCCCGCAACCGCGACATGATGGCGGCGGTCAAGCTGCTCGAAGCTCTCAAAGGCTGACGGCACCGTCGTTTCTATTTCGCACTGCACATTAGACCAAAGTCATAATCCCAAAGACGGTCTGCCTCTGGACGGCGCTTTCTGTCATTTTTTGCACCGGTGGCTGCACTGAGTCTGCGTTGCGAGGAAACGCGGACGATGACCCGCAGCATCGAGGGCTGACGGAATCACACGGGAGGATACGCTCATGGCAATGGCATCGACCGCCGGCAAAACAAGCCGCGGCATGACGCGCGAGGAGAAGAAGGTCATCTTCGCTTCCTCGCTCGGCACCGTTTTTGAATGGTACGATTTTTATCTCTACGGCTCGCTGGCAGTGTTCATTGGTTCGACTTTTTTCAGCCCAACCATCCCGGAAGCGACGCGCAATATCTTCGCGCTGCTGGCTTTCGCTGCTGGCTTCCTCGTGCGTCCGTTCGGCGCATTGCTGTTCGGCCGCATCGGCGACCTTGTCGGCCGTAAATACACCTTCCTTGTCACCATGACGATCATGGGCCTGTCGACCTTCCTGGTCGGCTTGCTGCCTGGCTATGCGACTTTGGGCATCGCCGCTCCCGTGATCCTGATCATCTTGCGCATGTTGCAAGGCCTGGCGCTCGGTGGCGAGTATGGCGGTGCCGCCACCTATGTCGCCGAACATGCACCCGACGATCGCCGCGGCTACTACACGTCGTGGATACAGACGACGGCAACGCTCGGCCTGTTCCTGTCGCTGATCGTCATCCTAATCGTCCAGGGGTCGATGACCAAGGAAACCTATGCCGCCTGGGGCTGGCGCATTCCGTTCATCGTTTCCTTCCTCCTCCTCGGCATTTCGATCTGGATCCGGCTGTCGCTTTCTGAATCGCCGACCTTCCAGCGCATGAAGGACGAAGGCAAAGGCTCCAAGGCGCCGCTGTCAGAAGCCTTCGGTCAGTGGAAGAACGCCAAGATCGCGCTGCTGGCGCTGCTCGGCCTCACAGCCGGTCAGGCCGTCGTTTGGTACAATGGCCAGTTCTACGCGCTGTTCTTCTTGCAGAACGTGCTCAAGGTCGATCCGCAATCGGTCAACATCATGATCGCGATTGCTCTGGCTGTTGGCTCGATCTTCTTCGTCGTGTTCGGCTGGCTCTCCGACAAGATCGGCCGCAAGCCGATTATCATGGCTGGCCTTGCACTGGCGATCGTCTGCACATTCCCGTTGTTCAAGGCGCTGACCTGGGCAGCCAACCCGGCGCTCGCCACCGCGCAGCAGAACACCCGTGCGACGGTGACCGCGGCACCGGGAGACTGCAAGTTCCAGTTCAACCCGGTGGGCACGGCGAAGTTCACCACGTCCTGCGATATCGCCACCTCGTTTCTGACCAAGAACTCGGTACCTTATGACGTTGTGGCCACGGCAGCGCCCGGCAGTGCTGCGTCGGTCAAAATCGGCAATGAGACGGTTGAATCGTATGACGCGACTGCAGCCGGCGATCAAGCCAAGGCCAAGGACGCTGTTTTCGCCAAGGCGGTAAACACGGCGCTTCAGGACGGCGGCTATCCGCTGAAGCGGGCAGCGGCCAAGGTGCCGGACCAGAAGCTCGAGGCGTTCATTGCGGCCAATCCCGAGCTGAAGCTCGATGCGACGGCCATTCGCGCCGGAGACAAGGCGACGGTTCCGACCGAGCAGGCGATCAAAGACAAGCTGCTGACTGCCGATGAGGCTGCGGGAGCTCCCGAAGTCACCGTCTACACCATACCGGGCGGCGGGCCTTTCGCCATGTTTGCCGACCCGGCGGCGGTCAACTGGCCGATGACGATTGCCATCCTGTTCATCCTCGTCGTCTTCGTGACGATGGTCTACGGGCCGATTGCCGCGATCTTGGTCGAGATGTTCCCGACCCGCATCCGCTACACCGGCATGTCGCTGCCCTATCACATCGGCAATGGCTGGTTCGGCGGGCTGCTGCCGGCGACGGTGTTCGCGCTCAGCGCCTACAAGGGCGATATCTACTACGGTCTCTGGTACCCAGTGGTGATCGCGGCGATGTCGCTGATCATCGGCATGATCTTTGTCAGGGATACGCTCGGAACGGACCTGCACACCAAGCAGTAGCCGGCCTGTCCCGGTTCAAAGCAAAGCCCGGCGCGAGTGATCGCGCCGGGCTTTTTCAAATTATCGAGTGCATGGAAGGCAAGGGCTTAGCTCTTCCGATCCTGGTTCGCTTCCTCGATCGCTGCTTCATGATACCAGGCACTTCCGAAATCCGTGCGGTTGCGCAACGAAGCAAGTTCTGCCGCGAACTTAGCCTTTCCGCTTAAATTTGAGGCAGACGCGCGCGCTGCCACCGGGAACATCAGGATTTTGGCCGACTGACGAGTGGAAGTGATTTCCATTGTCGGTTTCCTTTCTTCGGCACAACCTTGCCGATTCAACCTTCCCTCAAGATAGGTTCCGCAATCGAATTAGGCAACATGATCATAAAAAGACCAGTAGATGCACATTATTTATGCAAACTATGCCTGTGAGCGATCCGGGCGCACCATTGCAGCTGCCCAGCAATTTTGCGCCGATGCGACCTCACTTTTGCCGCACCGTTCGCCAGCCAGAATGGCACACGAATTGCATTTTATTAATTCGGCAGGTCGGCTGCTGGATAGGCCGGCTCGCCCCGGCGCCATCCAGGGTTCGGTGATCAAGCAACGAGAGGCTAGAATGACGAAATACAAGCTCGAGTACATTTGGCTCGATGGATACACCCCGGTTCCCAATCTTCGCGGAAAGACGCAGGTCAAGGACTATGCCGAGTTTCCGACACTCGACCAGCTTCCGCTGTGGGGCTTCGACGGTTCTTCGACCATGCAGGCCGAGGGCCACAGCTCCGACTGCGTTTTGAAGCCGGTCGCCGTCTATCCGGATCCCGCCCGCACCAATGGCGCGCTCGTCATGTGTGAGGTCATGATGCCGGACGGCGTGACGCCGCATGCGTCCAACAAGCGCGCCACCATTCTCGACGACGAGGGCGCCTGGTTCGGCTTCGAGCAGGAATATTTCTTCTACAAGGACGGCCGTCCGCTCGGCTTCCCCGAGAGTGGCTATCCGGCGCCGCAAGGCCCGTACTACACCGGCGTCGGCTACAGCAATGTCGGCTCCGTCGCCAGGCAGATCGTCGAGGAGCATCTCGACCTTTGCCTTGCCGCCGGCATCAACCATGAAGGCATCAACGCCGAGGTGGCCAAAGGCCAGTGGGAATTCCAGATCTTCGGCAAGGGCTCCAAGAAAGCCGCCGACCAGATGTGGATGGCGCGCTATCTGTTGCAGCGCCTGACCGAGAAGTACGGCATCGACATCGAATATCACTGCAAGCCGCTCGGCGACACCGATTGGAACGGCTCCGGCATGCATGCCAACTTCTCGACCGCCTATATGCGCGAAGTCGGCGGCAAGGGCTATTTCGAGGCGCTGATGGCAGCCTTCGACAAAAACCTGATGGATCACATCGCCGTCTATGGGCCGGACAACGACAAGCGTTTGACCGGCAAGCACGAGACCGCGCCGTGGAACAGGTTCAGCTACGGCATCGCCGACCGCGGCGCTTCGATCCGCGTGCCGCATTCCTTCATCAACAACGGCTACAAGGGCTATCTCGAGGATCGCCGTCCGAACTCGCAGGGCGACCCCTACCAGATCGCCTCGCAGATATTGAAGACGATCGCCTCCGTCCCGACCAGCGCCGAGGTTTCGGCCGCGGCTTGAGAATGCGTTCACGGCGCGGACCTCGGGTGTCTGCGCCGTGAGCTTCTTTCCCATCGCCATCGCATAGAAAAAACCCCGGCGTCTCCGCCGGGGTTTTTCTATGTGACTATAAGGTTCCGGATCACACCGAGTAATACATATCGTACTCGACCGGATGTGGGGTCATTTCGAAGCGCATCACCTCGGCCATCTTGAGCTCGATATAGCTGTCGATCTGGTCGTCGTCGAAAACGCCGCCGGCCTTAAGGAAGCCGCGGTCCTTATCGAGGCTCTGCAGGGCTTCGCGCAGCGAGCCGCAGACGGTCGGGATCTTCTTCAATTCCTTCGGCGGCAGGTCGTAGAGATCCTTGTCCATCGGCTGTCCCGGGTGGATCTTGTTCTTGATGCCGTCGAGGCCGGCCATCAGCATGGCGGCGAAGGCAAGATAGGGGTTCGCGCCGGGATCGGGGAAGCGGACCTCGACGCGCTTGGATTTCGGCGACGAGCCGAACGGAATGCGGCACGATGCCGAGCGGTTGCGTGCCGAATAGGCGAGCAGCACCGGCGCTTCATAGCCCGGCACCAGGCGCTTGTAGGAATTGGTCAGCGGGTTGGTGAAGGCGTTGATCGCCTTGGCATGTTTGATGATACCACCGATGTAGAACAGGCAGCTCTCGGACAGCCCGGCATATTCGTTGCCCGCGAAAGTCGGCTTGCCTTCCTTCCAGATCGACTGGTGGACGTGCATGCCCGAGCCGTTGTCGCCGAACACCGGCTTCGGCATGAAAGTGGCCGTCTTGCCGTACGCGTTGGCGACCTGGTGCACGACATATTTGTAGATCAGCATCTTGTCGGCGTTGCGGACCAGCGTGTCGAACTTGATGCCGAGCTCGTGCTGGGCGGCGGCCACTTCGTGGTGGTGCTTTTCAACGCGCACGCCCATTTCTGCGAGCACGGTGAGCATTTCCGAGCGCATGTCCTGTGCCGAATCGATCGGCGGCACCGGGAAATAGCCGCCCTTGATGCGCGGCCGGTGACCGAGATTGCCGGTCTCGTAGTCGGTGTCGTCATTGGACGGCAGTTCGGTGGAATCCAGCCTGAAGCCGGTGTTGTAGGGATCGGCCTTGTACTTGACGTCGTCGAACACAAAGAACTCGGCTTCAGGACCGACGAAGATCTGGTCGCCGATGCCTTCGGCCTTCATGTAGGCCTCGGCCTTCTTGGCGGTGCCGCGCGGGTCGCGGTTGTAGGATTCTCCCGAGATCGGATCGAGAATGTCGCACAGGATGACCATGGTCGACTGGGCGAAGAACGGGTCCATATGCACCGTATCCGCATCTGGCATCAGCACCATGTCGGACTCGTTGATTGCCTTCCAGCCGGCGATCGAGGAACCGTCGAACATGACGCCATCGGCAAACATGTCTTCCTCGACCTCGACGACATCCATCGTAACGTGCTGCAGTTTGCCCTTCGGATCGGTGAAGCGCAGATCAACGAACTTCACGTCGTTGTCTTTGATCTGCTTCATGATGTCTTTGGCTGTCGTCATGTCCCTGCTTCCCTATGTGATGACGTTTGAACGTGGCCTTTTAACGGGAAAATTCAGACGGCGTCCATGCCGGTTTCGCCGGTGCGGATGCGCACCACTTCCTCGATGTTCGAGACGAAGATCTTGCCGTCGCCGATACGGCCGGTCTGGGCCGCCTTGCGGATGGCTTCGATCGCGGCTTCGACCGCATCGTCGCCGAGCACGACTTCGATTTTTACCTTCGGCAGGAAGTCGACGACATATTCGGCGCCGCGATAAAGCTCGGTATGGCCCTTCTGGCGGCCAAACCCTTTGGCCTCGGTAACGGTGATGCCTTGCAGTCCGGCCTCCTGAAGCGCTTCCTTCACTTCGTCTAGCTTGAACGGCTTGATGATCGCTTCGATCTTTTTCATGTAAAAGTGGCCTCCACTGCCAAAAAAGACGGGTTGTGAGCCCCGCTTGCGCCTCAATCAAGCACGAACTGTGCCAATTGATGGGGTGCCGGGTGGGCTCACATGATTTGGATACCATGCTGCGCGGGAATGTGCATTCGCGTCATTCCCTGCGTCGGATGCGCCATGAACGCCGCGAGCCTACACACCGCTGGCCCCGTCGTCCGCACAAAAAATGGGCAGATCGGATATTTCATGGGCAGCTGTGGACCTGCGACTCGCCGCTCCGGGCATTGCCAATGTGTTTCACAACCTTCGTAGTTTGCGTCGGATCAAAAACTGGACAATGCTTCGGCAGATGATGTGCATGTCGCCTGATATTCCATGAGCAACGAACTTTTGTCTCCGGCGGAGATGGCCGAGGCCGATCGGCTGGCGATCGCGGCCGGGCCACTCGATGGCTTCGGCCTCATGCGGCGCGCCGGCGAAGCGGTTGCTGCCGTGGTCCTGGCCCGCTATCCCCAAGCGAGGCGCGTCCATGTCCTGTGCGGCCCCGGCAACAATGGCGGCGATGGTTATGTCGTGGCGCAGCTGCTGGCCGAGGCGGGCCTCAATGTAGCGGTTTGGGCGGAAGGCAAGCAAAAACCCGGAAGCGACGCGGCGCTGGCTTCCGAGGCCTGCAACCTGCCGGTGAACCATCTGAATGATTTTCATCCTACGGCAGGCGAGGTTGTCGTCGACGCGCTTTATGGGGCCGGACTCTCGAAGAACCTTTCTCCTTACGCTCAGGCTGCTTCTGGGATTAGCGGAGCGGAGCAAGTGCCAGTCGTGTCGATCGATTTGCCCTCGGGCGTATCGGGCGAGACTGGGCAGATGAGTGGGTATTTCGCCGCCGCTGTGACGGTGACTTTCGTGCGAAAAAAGCCCGGCCATCTTCTAATGCCGGGGCGCAGCGTGTGCGGCGAGATCATCGTCGCCGATATCGGCATTCCGGATGGGATCATCGATCAGCTCAAGGTCACGGCGTTCGAGAACACACCGGAACTTTGGCTGCGATGGTACTTCCCGAGAACGGCTGTCGATTCGCATAAATACAAGCGTGGCCATGTTGCTGTCTTTTCTGGCGGGCCGAGGTCCACTGGGGCCGCGCGGCTGTCAGCTCTGGCTGCAACTCGGATTGGGGCGGGGGCAGCGACCGTCCTTTCGCCAGGGAGTGCCATGCAGGTGAACGCCGCGCATTTGACGTCGATCATGTTGCGCAAGACCGACACAATTGCAGATATCGACGAGTTCGTAAGCGAGCGCCGGCCATCGGCATATGTGCTCGGCCCCGGATTTGGCATTGGCGACAAGGCCCGCGACTTTACCTTGCGGTTGCTAGCACAAGACAGTCTTTATGACAGGCAACGCAGAATCGATTTGGGTGGCATTGTGCTCGACGCCGATGGTATCACCGCGTTTCGCGACGAGCCTGCAATGTTATTCGAGGCGGCAGGCCGTGTCGGAGCGCCACCATTAATTATGACGCCGCACGAAGGAGAGTTTGGCCGATTGTTTCCGGACATCGCCAGCGACAAGAAAAGCTCCAAACTGACCAAAGCGCGAGTGGCTTCCAAGCTTGCGAATGCAGTCATCGTCTACAAGGGTGCCGACACCGTGATCGCGGCACCCGACGGCAGGGCCGCGATCAATGCCAACGGTGCGCCGTGGCTAGCCACGGCTGGCTCAGGTGATGTTCTGTCGGGGATCGCGGCCGGATTGCTGGCGCAAGGCATGGCGGCCTTCCAGGCGGCCTGCGCGGCGGTCTGGATCCACGCCGAGGCCGGCCGTCGTTTCGGGCCCGGCTTGATCGCCGAGGATCTACCGTCGGCTCTGGTGCCAGTGCTGCGGGAATTGATCGAAAGCCAGCCGGACCTTCGATGAGACGCATTGCACTCCTTTTCACCACGCTCGTCATGGCCGCTTTGGCGACACTGTCGGCGAATGCAGCTGAGCAGCCGGTGACCATCGTCGATGATCCAGCGATCCTTGCTGCTCTCGATGCCAAGGGCTTTGGCTTCGCCGGCATTTTCGGCGCCGATGGCAAGGGCGATTTGAAGACGCTTTATGAGAAGGCTCCGGCCTACCACGCGATCGTCGAAACGGTTGCAAGCGACGTCGCGGCGTTGCGGGCCGAGATGAAGGCCGGCGGCCGGCCGCTTTACGAGGTGACCGACGGCAATGTCGGCCGCGTCATGGACATGCGCTGGCTGAGGACCGAGGCCGCACGCTTCCGCCTCGTCGGCGTGGTCAACCGGCTCGACCGGCGCGACTTCGCCGCGCTGAAAGGCGACGGGAGTTGCGGCGAAGTGCGCTTCATCTATCGCCTCGCCTACAGCTTCAAGAAGAACGGCAAGGTTTTGGCCTCGCGCCTGCCGTTCAATTTCAGTGCCGTCTACAATGCCGCGCCGGATGCCGATGGCGGTTGTGTCGGCGTCGCCGGACGCTGGGCACCACAACTCGACGAGAGCGTCGATGCCGGCTGGCTGATCGGCGGGCCGCTGGAAAGAGCGGCGCTCACCTTCAAGCAGCTCGAGCTCAATGCGCAAGTGGTGCGCTTCCCCTCCGGCCAGGAGACCGAATTCGGCGGGCAGGCTGCCTATCTCATGCGAATTTTCGGTATCAACGGAGCGGCCGTCAGCGAAAAGCCGCTGGAAAACACGCCCGACACAGCTCGTCTCACCGAAGACGCTGCCCTGAAAGGAAGACTTGCCGACTATGTCCGCACCAATGTCGCGGCGGTCGATCTCGGCGTCTACCAAATTCCCGACGAATTCCTGGCAAGGAAGGCCATCTCTTGGTCGACCTTCGGCAGTGCGAGGCAGGCCAACCACCTGTTCACGCCACTGTTCCAGTCCGCGGATTTCCCTGGTGTCGATTTCTCTGCGCTGAAGCTGGTGCGCACGCCGGAGGCGCTGGTCGAGCGACTGGACAACGGCGCCTGCCAGGGTTGCCACCAGGCGGGCTCGACCGCCGGCTTCCATTTCATCGGCCTGGATGACAAGACGACCTCGCCGCTCAACCGCATCGAGGTCGGCATCTCACCGCACCTCCACGCCGACATCCCGCGCCGCGTCGCCTGGCTGCACGCGACTGCCGACGGCAGGGAACCGAACCGTTTCCGCCCGCTGTCCTTCGCGCCGCCGGCGACATGGAACGACGCCGGCGAAATCGCCTATTCGCCGGCCGAAATGGCGATGCCGTGCTTCATGCCGGACGATGCGGCCCGCTTCGGCGCGATCTGGCAGTGCGGCGGCGGCACCGTCTGCACGCAGCTGGCGACCGCGTCCGGCGTGCGCACCAAGCTGGCGCAATGCCTGCTGCCCAAGGACAGCGAGAACATGTTTTCCGGCCACCCCTGTTTAACGGGATCCATCGCCAGCAACCCGGCACAGCCTTTCAATGACCGGTATACCATCACCGGTCAGTTCGCGGCGTTCGCGCCAAGCATTTCGCGCGCCGCCTATACCTGCCGACCGCCGAAGATCGGTGTGCCGGCGGGTATTGCCTATCGCGGCTGCGACGACCGGGATCGCAGCTTTGCCGCCTTCAAGACGGGCAAGCCGATGCCGAACGAGATTTGCGGGCTGGTTGGCGGCAAGAAATTCGACACCTGCGTGGCGACCAATAATTTCGAGCAGTGCCTCGGCGGCGCCCTCAACCGCGGCAATCGTCCTGCCTGCTCGGCCGACCATTTCTGCCGCGAGGATTACATGTGCCAGTCGCTGCCGCCCGATACACCCGGTATCGGCAAGGTGAAGGGCATCGGCTTCTGCTCGCCGACTTATTTTATCTTCCAGATGCGCATCGACAATCACGCCACGCCATGGTCGGGCGCTGTCCGCGCGACGAGTGGGGCCGGGTTCGGCGCGGCGGAAGAGGAGTAGGCCGCCGACTGGGCATTAGCCGCTGTAGTTCCAGGTCGATAGCTATCGATCGAGATAGTCGGCGATGTTCGATGCCCATTCGCCGTCGAAATGGCGGACATGTTCGGCTACCACCTCATCGCTCAGTAGGCTCGACAAGGCAGAAACCAGAACTGGTTCTATCTTTGGAGCCGAGCTAAATCCAAGAGCAGTCAAACGTTCGGACCAGGGCGGATGATCCGCGCTTTCGTTATCTGGCGCGTCCCAGGCCTTTTGCGCATATTCTTGCAGGATGGGAAGCCTCGACAGGTGACTGGCGGCCTCCAGAACTCTTTCAAGTGGTGGACGAGGCGGTACCATGGTGCCAAGCAGTTCACGTTTAAGCGGAATATACACTTGCTCATCGAAGAACGCACTGGCAGCACCGATCAGTAGCAGGGCGCGCGCCGTTTCATGTGCATCGCCGGACATCGCTGCATGACGATCAGCGTCAATTTCCGCCCGCCGCGACAACCGTACTTCTTCGCGCTCCAGCGTGCGCGACAGCGGGCCAAGCATCCAGTAGAACAGGCTGCCCGAAACGGTTTTTCCCGGTGGGGCGAAGTCGAAGATTAGATCGAAGCTCTTTTCGAGTTCGGCCAGGTTGAGCCCGCCATTTGTATCTTTATTTTTCAGATGGGCGTCCTCATGGGCCAAGATCGCCGAAAACCCCTTTTTGTCGGTCGCTGCGAGCAGCGGCAGGCCCACGGTGAGAATTGCCCTGCGACCAAGCAGGCCCAGAAACGGCCGCTCTTCACCGATGCTAGCGTTGAGATCGTCGCTCAGCACGATCGTCGTCCGGCTGGCGCGGTGTTTGCCGGCAACACTCTCCCAGACAGCCCACAATTTCGGGGCTGATTCCCGAGTAATCCCGTCCACCTTGCTGGGTCGAAAACCGGCGAACAATGTCCCGATCAACAGAACGATGGCCAGCATCGCGGCCGGGATTGCAACAACGCCAGCTGCGATCATGGCGAGCGGATGCCGGTCGAGCAACCAGAACCATAAGACTATTGGGCAGAACAGCGGCAGAGCAAAGAGCAGGATGGCAAACCTGCCGAAACGCGCTCCCACATAGAGGACCAGGCGCGACATCAACCCTCACAGCGGAATATTATCGTGCTTCTTCCAGGGGTTTTGCATATCCTTGTTGCGCAGCATCCTGAGCGCGCGGGCGATGCGGCGGCGGGTCGAATGCGGCATGATCACCTCGTCGACATAGCCGCGCTCGGCGGCAACGAAGGGTGACAGGAAGCGATCCTCGTAAGCTTTTGTGTGCGCTGCAATTTTCTCTGCGTCGCCGATATCCTTGCGATAGATGATCTCGACTGCGCCCCTGGCGCCCATCACCGCAATCTGCGCCGTCGGCCAGGCATAGTTCATGTCGCCTCGCAGATGCTTTGACGCCATGACGTCATAGGCGCCGCCATAGGCCTTTCTGGTGATGACGGTGATCTTTGGCACGGTCGCTTCGGCATAGGCGAACAGAAGCTTGGCGCCGTGCTTGATCAACCCGCCATATTCCTGCGCGGTGCCTGGCAGGAAGCCCGGCACGTCGACGAAGGTGACGATCGGGATCGAGAAGCAGTCGCAGAAGCGCACGAAACGCGCCGCCTTGCGGCTGGCATCCGAATCGAGCACGCCGGCCAGCACCATCGGCTGGTTGGCGACGAAGCCGACGGTGCGGCCCTCGATACGGCCGAAGCCGGTGACGATGTTTTTCGCAAAATTTTGCTGGATTTCGAAGAAGTCACCCTCGTCGGCAACTTTAAGGATCAACTCTTTGATGTCGTAGGGTTTGTTGGCATTGTCGGGGATCAGCCTGTCGAGCGACAGATCGTGATCGGTGACGGACTGGTAGCATTCGATCTCGGGAATTTCCGCCGTGTTGGAGGCGGGCAGCAGATCGACCAGCCGGCGCATCTGTAGCAATGCCTCGACGTCATTGTCGTAGGCTCCGTCGGCGATCGAGGACTTCGTCGTGTGGACGGAAGCGCCGCCGAGGCTTTCGGCGGTGACCGTCTCGTTGGTGACGGTCTTCACCACATCCGGCCCGGTGACGAACATGTAGGAGGTGTCGCGAACCATGAAGATGAAGTCGGTCATCGCCGGCGAATAGACGTCGCCGCCGGCACAAGGGCCCATGATCAGCGAAATCTGCGGGATGACGCCGGAGGCTAGAACATTGCGCTGGAAGATCTCGGCATAGCCGCCGAGCGCCGCCACGCCTTCCTGGATGCGGGCGCCGCCGGCGTCGTAAAGGCCGATGATCGGCGCGCGGTTGCGGAGCGCCATCTCCTGCACCTTGACCACCTTTTCGGCATGGGCCTCGGACAGCGAGCCGCCGAACACGGTAAAGTCCTTTGCAAAGAGGTACACTGGCCGGCCATTGACGGTGCCCCAGCCGGTGACGACGCCATCGCCGGCGATCTTGGTCTTCTCCATGCCGAAGTCGGTCGAGCGGTGCTCGACAAACATATCGAACTCCTCGAACGAGCCCTCGTCGAGAAAAACGTCTATGCGTTCGCGGGCGGTCAGCTTGCCCTTCTTGTGCTGGGCGTCGATGCGGGCCTGGCCGCCGCCCATGCGGGCGATCTCGCGGCGGCGCTCGAGTTCCTTCAGCACGTCCTTCATGACCGGTCCCCGAAACGGAAAGCTGGATTGTGGTAATCATGCCCGCGAGAGAGCGCAAGCGCCGCTTCCTCATGGCTTTTGCTGCGCTGCAGCATCGGGCCCCTTGCATTTCGATGGGAACTGGGCCATATGCGGCGGCATAGGCGCTTGGGCCGGGATAATCCGGCCTTCTCGACGAATGAGACTGGTTGCGTCTGTTTTCCCTCTTCCCGACAGATCGGCAAGGTGGCGAAAAAGCCCCGTGGCATGATGCCTGCGGGCACGACAGCGCAGCCGTGTGGACGATAACGTCCGCCCGCCTTGTCGTTTCATGACAATTTTCGACGGCAGGTTGCGCCCTGCCGCCATTGATGTTTGCGGCCAGGAGCCGCATGAAAGAAGAATATTTTGACCAATGAAAACACTTTGACCGGTAAGGACACTGGGACCGGTAAGGACACTGGGGAACTGAACGGTTTCGCCGCACTTGGAATTACCGGCGCACTGCTCAAGGCCACCAATGCCGCCGGCTTTACCGATCCGAAGCCGATCCAGGCCCAGGCGATCCCGCCGCAGCTCGAAGGCCGCGACATTTTCGGCATCGCGCAGACCGGCTCAGGCAAGACCGCGGCGTTCGCGCTGCCGATCCTGTCGAAGATCATCGCACTTGGCACCAAGCGCCGGCCAAAGACGGCCCGCGCACTGATCCTGGCGCCGACTCGCGAACTCGCCGTGCAGATCGAGGAGATGATCAAGCTGCTTGCCAAGGGCGCGCATGTCTCGACCGCGCTCGTACTTGGCGGCGTCTCGCGCTTCAGCCAGGTGAAGAAGGTTGCGCCCGGCGTCGACATCCTGATCGCAACCCCCGGCCGGTTGACCGACCTGGTGCGTGAAGGCGACCTCGTGCTTGCCGACACCAAATGGCTGGTGCTGGATGAAGGCGACCGCATGCTCGACATGGGCTTCATCAACGACGTCAAGCGCATAGCCAGGGCGACGGCGCCGGACCGTCAGACGGTGCTGTTCTCGGCAACCATGCCGGCCGAAATCGCCGAACTGGCGAAAGGCCTGCTGAAGAACCCGATTCGCGTCGAAGTCGCTCCTCACAGCACCGCGGCCGCCGAGATCGTGCAGGGCGTCGTCTTTGCCCGTACCAAGCAGAAGCGCCAGGTGCTGGCCAACATGCTTGCCGACGAGGCGATGAAGTCCGTCATCATCTTTTCGCGCACCAAGCATGGCGCCGACAGGGTGACCAAGGATCTCGAGCGCGACGGCTTCAAGGCCGCCGTCATCCACGGTAACAAATCGCAGAACGCCCGCCAGAAGGCGCTCAACGATTTCCGCGAAGGTTCGGTGCGCATTCTCGTGGCGACCGACATTGCGGCGCGCGGCATCGACGTGCCCGGCATCAGCCATGTGGTGAATTTCGACCTGCCGGACGAGGCGGAGAGCTATGTCCACCGCATCGGCCGCACCGGCCGCAACGGCATGGACGGCATCGCCGTCACACTCTGCGACCCGTCTGAAAACAGCAAGCTGCGTCAGGTCGAGCGCATCATCCGCACCAAGCTGCCGATCGTTGCCGACCATCTCGGCAGCCCCGATCCGCAGCGCAATCCCGCCGAGAAGAACGAGCGCAGCTTCGAACCGGCCAATGATCGCAACGACCACAATGGCCGCCGCGACGGCAGGCGGCCCGGCGGCGCAAACAACGGATTCGGCAAGAAGCGGTTCGGCGACAAGCCGGCCTTTGCAGGCGAGCGCAAGCCGGAAGGCGCCAAGCCCTTCAAGGGCAATAACAAGCGCCGCTTCGGCGGCAAGCGGCCGGCAGCGCGGGCCGCATAATTTGACCGCGTTGCAGTCGGCCAAGCCTGGCTTGGTCATTCACGATTGAAAAGGGGGGCCGGCGCGGAGGGGCCCGGGCCCCCAGGGGTTGGGGCGATGGGTGGAATTTAAACCAGTAGATTTTTAAAAAAAACCAGCCCCCCCGACCACAGAGCAAAACGGGGTCGCGGCT
>NZ_JAMYKT010000038.1:0-38641 GCF_040317515.1 Mesorhizobium sp. M1428 | reverse complement strand
GCGCCAGCGCCCGTCGCTTCACCCGCCCAGCAGGGCACAACCCATGCCGGAAACGAACTCAAAACTGGATAGAAACTGGGGGCAAGGTCAAGTGAGCATGGTTACACCTGTAGCACAACAACCGGTATCAGCTGCGGCCGAGCGGTAGACGTTGGCGTCCAAGTTTGCTGATGACTTGGCAACTTTCAGAGCGCGTTGCGACGACAGCCGGGCGGATGCCGGCCGGGCGCACGCCGCCCAACCCAGGGCCCACGCTGCGTGCTCGGCGTGACGCTTGATCGACCCGCCGTGCTGCAGAGTGCGGCGGGTTTTTCAATGTCGATCGCGCAGCTCTTTGACAGCCTTGGTGAGGGTCAGGCGGTCATTGCCCTTCTTCTTAATCAGCTTGCTGACTTGACTTGGCGAAATGCGATTTTCCCGCGCGAAACGTTCCACTTCATAAAACGCATCGATCGAGAGGCGGCCTCGGTCGACGTAGGCTTGGGTGCTCTTGTTCTCGTTCATTTCCGTTTTCCTACTCACTCGGCAGCTGCAAATGAGAATCCGCCCGCCACTCCTCGATTTGGCGGGCGGATCCCATCAGCGCAGGAAGGGACTCTAGCTGCGCAGATCCAATTTCTGGGGATTGTTGCAGGGTCATTTCTGGCTAACGAGCATCAGCTCGCGACTATTCCAATCACCAAAAAGGTGATGGAGATGGCGAAAACCGGTGCAAGCAGCCAGCGAGCTTCGTGAACACTGTTCTCCATAGGCTCCTCCCTTGAGGGACCGCAACGAGTTCGAACAGACGCAGTTCCGGACCGCTACACGTGGGGGCCATTGCGCGCAGCGACTCAGACTTAGGTCCTATGCACGGCGAGCCTTAAGGCTCAGTTTGGAACGTCTAGGGAGGCTGCAGGTTTTGGCGAGCCTGGCGCAATGTTTCGCGCCCACGAGCCCACAAGGAGATAACTATGAGAATGCATCTTTCCACCGCAGCGGCGGGATTTCTGCTTCTGGCTGGTGTCGGTGCCGCCGCCGCTCAGGACGTGGTCATTGAACCGCAGCAGGAAACGGTCATCAAGGAATATGTGAAAAAGCAGCCGCTCGCATCGGTGAAAGTCCCCGGGGTAGAGCTGAATGTCGGCTCGACGCTCCCCGACACCGTCGAGCTTCATGAAGTCCCCAACGTGAAATATCGCTACACCGTCATCGACAACCGGACCGTTGTCGTTGACCCGGGCACACATAAGATCGTCAAAGTGATCGAATGACCATAACGTTGGGGACGAGAAACCCGCCGTTCCGAATTGAGCGGCGGGAGACTTGCTGTTCTCGCGAATCAAATATTCCGCCTCGTTGTCTGCCATGACATTTTGGTCGCTGAAATCTTGGTTTGTGGCCATCGCGCGAGATCATCTAAGTTGCAGAGCTTGAGGAACATTCCACCCTTGGTTAAGTTGGGAGCGGAGGTGCCAAAACGTTTGATGCCGGCGGGCTTTTGGGAGGAAGCCATGATCTGCGTCACGCCTGCATTTCGTCTTTCGCGCCGCCGCGCATTGCAATTTGGCCTGGGAGCAGCCCGAAGGCCGGCGCTGTGGTTGGCGGCAAACAGGTCAGCTTTGACACGCCTGCAATCGGCGAGTTCATGCGTGAGGTCGCTGAAAACGAACTTGCCCATGTCAGGTTCTATCGCAAGACACTTGGAGCCGAAGCGGTCGACCGACCGGCGATCGATTTCGATGCGGGCTTTGCCGCGGTAGCCAAGGCGGCCGGGCTCGGAGCGGACTTCGATCCTTTCGGCAACCAGATGAACTTCGTGCTCGGCGGCATGCTGTTCGAGGATGTTGGCGTCACTGCCTATGCCGGCGCCGCGCCCCTTCTGAAGAACAAGGATTTAGTTCAGGCCGCCGCCGCTGGCATTCTGGCCGTCGAGGCCTTTCACATGGGGATGGCGCGATCGTCGCTCTACCGAATGGGCGAGGATGCCTGGAAGGCCGCCAATGCGGTTTCCGACGCCCGCGACAAGATCGATGGACCGGAGGACAAGGACCAAGGCATCCGAGTGGATGGCAAAGCCAATATCGTTCCATCGACCCCGGATGCGATCGCCTTCACAAGGACGCCGCAAGAAGTGCTTCGGATCGTCTATCTGACCGACAAGGAAGGCGTCAGCAAGGGCGGCTTCTACCCGAACGGGATGAACGGAACGCTCAAGAGCACTTGAGCGGATTGTGAATGAGAGGCGGACGCGAGCGGAAGCAGGCCGACACTAACTGCGCGTCCGATGGCCGAGCTGCACCAACGCTCGTTCGCTGGCACGGCGAAGGCGCTCTGTTCACCACGGTGAGGGCCGACCGGGGCGGGCCCGTGAGGCTGGAGATCCACGAGAGTCTCAATGATGGTGTGCCGGCTATCGGCCAATAGGCTCAAACCTTGCGAGCTGGTCCGTGCGGCCAGGCTGATCAGGCTTGATCTTCGTCAACCGCAATTTCGCCTCGGCCGCGCGTCGTTTCGCAGCCCGGATCCTGCTGCACAGCGCCATATTGATGCCGACACCGCAGCCTTCATCCAGCATTTCATTTGCACGTTCGAGGGAGCGCTCGGCCCGGTTAAGCCGCTGTCGGGCTCGCGCCAGTTCCAAATCCAAAAGCTCCATCATTCCGATCCGTGGCGGTCCCTTCGATTGGTAAACCGCTTGTGGTCGCCGTGGGTTCCGGCTGTTCGCAAATGTGCAACCCAGACGGTCGATGCGCCTGGCACAGTTCTGGAGCGAGAGTGATGGCGCCGGTGGCTTGAAGGGTCGCGCCGAATAAAACGCAGGCTCAGTTCAACCCCCGCGACTTCCTTCAACGCTGAGGGGATCGATCTTGACCAGACGGTCCGCGGCCTCGACCGCAGTTCGTATCCTGCTTGCCAGCGCGAGATTCTCGGCCACTATTTCTTCAGTACGTTGAAGCACCAACTCGGTCCGACGGATGCGCCGCCTGGCATTGGCAACTTCCGACCTCGAAATATCGGCCGCCATCCCGGGGCCCTGGGGTTCCATAGTGTCCATGAAACTCAACACATGGGGGCCGATATCGTTCCCTGATGTCGCGAAACGGGGTGTCGGGGTTCCTCTATCAGTGATGAGCGCTGGCAATATGGCCCGGCCCTCATTGCAGCCGCAACAAACGCGCGATGGGCCGAATGACCGATGCGCTCCTGCCAAAACAGCGCCAGAACGGGCCCTCGGCGACGCGAACGCCGGCAGCGCCGGCGCGCCGACCGCGAGGCTGCGCACAGCAGGTTCACTCCCATGCTCGACCGTTACTGCTATGACCAGGTCCGCAGTTGGGCGATCAAGTCGGTCACCAACGTCCTTCGGCCTTCTGGTGAGGACGCAAAACCCGACAGTCAATAGTCTCATGAGTGAGTGCCATGATATCCCGCTCGTGGGATGATGAGCATGGTTGCATATGTATCAACGACAACTGGTATCATAGCTGCAGCTAAGCTGTAGGCATTGGCGTCCAAATTCGCCGATGGCCTGTTAGCCTTCAGATCGCGTTCAGACGATAACCGGGCGGATGCCGGCAGTGCCGCCGACGCTATCCCTTGACCGCCGAGCCGACGATCGAATCCACGAAAAAGCGCTGCAGCAAGATGAAGAGCACTAATGGCGGCAGCACGGCAAGTGTAGCGCCGGCCATCACCAGTCCGGTGTTGAGAGCACCTCTGTTGTAGCTGAGCAGCCGACTGAGACTGATGACGAGAGGATAGTGCTCCGCATTGCCCTGCAGCACGGTGAGCGGCCACAGATAGCTGTTCCAATGATAGACGAAGGCAAACAGCGCCAGTGCTGCAATCGCGGGCGCCACGCTCGGCGCGACGATCTTGAACAGGATCAGAAGTTCCGACGCTCCATCCATCCGCGCGGCGTCGATCAGGTCGTCCGGCACGCCAGCGATGAACTGGCGCATCAGGAAAATGCCGAATGCATTGGCGAGATTGGGTACGATAATGCCGGCAAGGCTGGCGTTCAGCCCGATAGATCCGACGAGACGGTAAAGCGGCATCAGCGTGACGATCGGCGGCAGGAACATGGTCGCGATCAGCACGGAAATGCGCCTCGCCCGCTCATATTTGAAGGCTGCCCCGTTTAGAGGTGGCAATGTCTGAAACGGGTGACATCGGAAATCCGGCTATGTCGCAGATCGTGAATGCGGCAATAGCATACGCCGATGCGCTCACTGCCCGATTTGCAGGAAAGATCAACCGTGCGGATCATGCGGCCGTGGTGAAAACCATGCGCGACGCGCTTGGAAATCGCCTTCCTGCAGGGCAGGCCAGCAGGTTGCGGAGCATCCTCGATGAGAAGGACGAAGCTCAATACGCAATCAGGGCAAAATCGTACCCGAAGCCGAGAGCTTGCTCGACAAGTTGGAAAGTTCGCGGAGTGGGTGGAAAAAGAACTGGAAGTCTGATCAGCAATGGAGGCGGCATGTCGCTTATGGCGACCTGAATGTTACTTCAGCAGTTTGATCAGCACTGTGAAAGCCGCGTCGATGTCAGCGCGAACCGCGGCCCGGACCGCTTCCGCGTTGCGGTCTCGCAGCGCTGCAAACATCTGCTGATGGTGCTGGTTGGCGGTCGAATAGTTTCCGGAATCGTGCAGCATGTTGAAATAGGGACTGATCTGCAGCCACAGGTTCTCGATGATGTTGAGCATGTTTTCCGAGCCTGTGGCCCGATAGATGGAGAAGTGAAAGGCGTAATTGGCCCTGAGATAGGATTTGACGTCGCCGGCGGCATTGGCCTGCTCGAGTGCTTCCAGATGCTGACGCAGCAGCATCACGCCTTGATCGTCCATGGTGCGCAATGGCACAAGCTATCGCCAGTGCTTCTTCGGGGCTAACAAAGCGACGCGGTCGGTTCGGTGCGGATTCCGAAGATCACAGGCGAAGGGATCCTGCCCATCTCTCCACCTCGGCTGGTCACGTGATACCCAACAGCTCGCGCAGGCGGGCAGGCAGTCGAGGCGAGGCGCTCAGTTCGGCGCAGCTTGCCTTCCATCGCCGGAGATAGTTTGCGATCGGCACACCGGTGCGGCCGGGCCAGCGGTTGAGTGCGCCAAGCGCCTCGACGCAATCCGGCGCGCGGTCATATTCGGCGAGGATGGTCGCCGATATCGCCTGAGCGAATGGATTGAGGCCAGGCATTTCGATTTGGCTGCGATGATCGGCAAACCACGCTGCGGCGTCGCGGCTGAGCCCCTGGTTGTCGGCGAGCGCGGCATAACCTCGGATAGTGTTGTCGCGATACTGGGCAATGGCATCGCCGAAAGCGTTGTCGCCGGCGAATGGGGGGTTCTCCTTCCAATCCTTCGCCAGACGCCCCAGGCCGCGCAGCGAGAAGGCTTCCACCATCGCTTCCTCTAGCCACTGGCAGGGCAGCGCCGGCTTGGCATCCGGCTGCCAGCTATTGGCCATGACATGGCCAAGCTCATGGCCGAACTGGTAGGCGAGCTTCGACCAGTCGCGCTCGTCGATGCCGACCATGATCCAGGCGAGCGCCGTCCCGTCCGGATGCAGCCAGATCGCCGGCCGACCGGAGCCGTGCTCGTCGACGCGCAGCCGATCAGGCTGGCGGTCGGACAGAAGGCGCACGTCTGCCAGACAGGCCTGCCGCATGCGCTCCAGCACCAGGCTGACGGAACGCAGCAGCATATGGCCCCAATCGCCCGCGAGCTCGATCGGCGCGTGGAGGAGCAGGGGGAGGGCGGCGGGCTTGGGCATAGCGCTGCGCGGTCCCGTGAATGCACCCCAACACGCGGCTGAGGCAAAAGTTCCCGATGTGGACGTTGCGGTTACGAGGAAAGCGAGGATGTCTCGACGTCGCATTGAGTTTTTTCCGACGCAAGGCTACTTTACATCAGCCTAACATACGGCCGGATGATGAGCGAGGTCAAATGCATGGATAGGCAATATTTTCGGATGCTTATGTTGGCAGCCGCCTGTCTGATTGGCAGGTTTCTCACGAACTCGAAACTTATTTTGAAGATGAGATGCTGATAATAAATACAGTCAGACAAGACTGTCTTCTAAAAGAGGTACGTTATGACGACCAATTACAACCATGCCGAAATCTATCGCTCGTTTATGTCCGAACTACAGTCGAGTTATCTCACAGATGACGCTGCAGCCCCCCTTTGGAGCAAGGTATGCGCGGCAATCCAGCAAGAGGCCCGAACAGGTAATAAATTCGAGTTCTTGAGATGGACAAGCCTAAATGATTTTAGTGTGCCAGAGGAATGGGTTCCAGATATTTGCTATACCGCTTTGCGGAAGAGCTCGAATTGGAGCACTAAATGGTTTCCCTTGACTCGCGAGACAAAAGTGGGGAGGCCCAAGGATTTCTCCAAGGATTTTGGGACTAGCCCGATCCTTGTTCAACACGCGTACCATCTACTTCAATATGAAGAGGCGACAAGCAGTTCGCTTGTTGACTGCGACGTGATCTTTGAGGTTGGTGGTGGGTATGGTTCTTTCTGTCGGCTCTTGAGAAATGCCGGGTTCAGTGGCTTGCACATAATTTACGACCTGCCACACGTTCTGGCTATTCAGCGCTTATATCTTGGACTATCGGGGTACGACGAAGCACCCGATATCATGGGTTACGAGCCGGGTGGGCACAGATTCTGTCTTGTCACGGAAGATACTCTGGACCGGGTGGTCGGTGCACTGGCATCTAGTAGGTTCCGCGTAGCGTTTGTTGCGACTTGGTCATTGAGTGAGTTTCCACTGGCGGCGAGAGAGCGGGTGTTGTCCCCGTTCCTAGACATTTGCTGTCGCTATATGATCGCCTACCAGCCTGAGTTTATGGGCATTAGCAATATCGAATATTTCAACGATGTACAGGGCCGGCGACCGCAATTGCAATGGAAGAGAGAAGCCCTTCCGCCAAGCTCTTATCTTTTTGTATAACGGTAGAAAGAGGAAAGAGCGAATGATTTAATCTTTTAACTGGAAACATTAAACACATGCTTCCATTGACGTTTGTTCCGTTATCGGGACCTACGCAAAGAGATATTGGTTTCGCCTGAGATAAAAGTCTGGATTTATCTCCTGAATGTGCCATTCCAACTCGGGCCGCTCCAAGTGGAGAGCATCAAAATATTCCGCGTTAGGGATATTATGTCTCGTATCAGGCAAGTTTATGAACTCGTGTTGGAAGGCGACGAGGTATCGATCGCAGACTTCGTGAAGGCGGGGGAATATTCGCTCGCGCGCAGAAATGGGCATCTCACTCAATGACCAAGTAGCGACAAAAGCGACTCGCAAGTTTGCCGATTTAAGCAAGTGAAATGTCTCGTCCAAGCCGGAATCCGAGATTAGACAAAACCCGTGTTTGGCAGCATACCGGGTTATATCTAAAGTGCTTACCTCTTGAAATCCGCACATACTCAGAAATAATCTCTGGATCGACAGCACGTGCGGGAGATCATAGATTATATGTATTCCTCTAAATCCGTGATTACGCAAGAGGCGGCAAAACGACCCATACCCACCACCAACCTCAAAGATCACGTCGCAGTCAATAAGCGAACTGCTCGTGGCGACCTCGTACCGATAGAGATGATACGCGTGTTGGACCAGGATCGGGCTTGTACCGAAGTCTCGCGCAAAGTTCCTTGGCGTGCCGACGATACAATCCCGCGTTAAATTGAACCATTTGTTTTCCCAGTCTATGCTGGCTTGAAGTTCACTATAGCATGCCGGAGCGACATACGATTCGGGGACGCTAAAGACGCTCAAACTAGGCCAGCGCAAAAACTCGAACCTGCTACCCGTGATTGCGTCTTTCTTTATCGCTTCACAGGTTTGCTGCCAAAATCCCATAGTTAATTTCTGGTCGACGAGACTTACGTCCAGCTCGCTCAGAAAGCGCTTGTACATCTCGTCGTGATTGGTGGCTCCGGTGGAAGCTTTAGCTAGACCGGTCGAGCCGTTGTTTTGGTGCGATGCGCCCCGGCTCTCTTGCTCCTTGGCCTCGGCGACCGTCTTGTTTTTTAGTACGCGATCGTGCTGATTTGCCGGCAACTTGTCTTCGGCCAATAGTCGATCGCAGGCGTCGGCACATTCTCTGTACCGACCGGTCCAGTAGGCGTTTACTGCCAGTTCGTCGAGGAGCCCGTAGTCGTAAATCCATTTCTCCAACGCGGGCGCGTCGGTTGGGGGAGTGATCCGCAAGCCCATTGCCGCGAACTCGTATCCCTGTTGGTGGATCCCGTTGTTACGGCAGACCCTAGCCGCACCGTGAAGGGCCTCCGCTCGTGTCGGGCACACTTCGGCTGCCTCAGTGTAGGCTGCTAAAATCTCATCCTTGGAATAGCTGAGAGTCTCTTTCAGCTTGGCGGCGTTCAGGAGGCTCACGAAGATGTCCTGTTGCCAATCGTCAATGGAGGAGCGCCGCAGCAATCTATTGTTCAAGTAAGTTGCTCCGGTACGGGGGACGACTTTGTACGCAAAGGTCGCCAGATTGTCCGAGGGGGCAGAGCTTTGCCCTCCAGATTCTATGTCCGCTTCCATGAGCAAAACGTAGTCGTATTTCAATTCGGACGTACGAGCGCGATCAAACACCTCCTGGCGCGCTCGGGAGAAATTGTCGCAAACCAATTGATGCAATTCACCGGGGATGTTGCGAGCTGCGAAAAACGATCGTATGAATTCTTGTGTTCCGTCCGTCGATCCGGCGTCCCCGATTACCCAACATGCGATATATGGCCCGGCGGCGCTGAGACAGCGCGTAAGGGCTTCCCTCTGATTCTTTACGAGCATGTTGAGGCAGAGGCGCTTCATGGTCATTGTCCTGCCACCGCTGCCCTGACTGGACCGCCGCACTTGCCCAGCCAAGCTATCGGCTGTGTGAGGGTCTCATAAACCTTGAGATAGTCCTGGGCCATGCGCTGCGAGGTAAAGCGTCGCTCGAAAGTGGCACGTATAACGGCACGATCCAATGTCTGGAGCCTACCCACCGCGGCGGCGGCAGAGTCGACGTCGCTGACGATGAAGCCGGTGATACCATTGTCAATGACCTCGGGGACGGCCCCGCAATCGAATGCGATGACTGGCGTTCCGCAAGCCATCGACTCGATCATGACCAGACCAAATGGTTCGTTCCACTCGATTGGAAACAGCACGGCGTGAGCGCCAGAGAGGTAGTCAGGCTTTTGTAGGTCGTCGATTTCGCCGATAACCTCGACGTTCAGGTTGTCACGGACCAGCGGTTTTATGACAGTGTCATAATAATCCTTGTCCTTGTTATCGACCTTGGCGGCGATCTTTAACTTCAACCCTGCTTTGCATGCGATGCGGATGGCCCGCTCAACTCCCTTTTCCGGCGCCATGCGGCCGAGGAATGCAGCGTAATCCGGCTTCACTGGCCTTGGCATCAGGAGACTGGCCGGCATGCCGTTTGGTACCGTCCGCGCCCAGTTCAAATTCGGAATGGGTCGGCGTTGGCTATCGGAGAGCGAAACCAGCGGAGCAGTTTCAAGCGTGCCCAGACTCTCGACCGAGAGTTCCATGTTCTCGATCAACTCCTTCAGATAGAGGCGACCATGCAAAGTGCTCAGAAACGGCACTTCTTGGCGACTGAACCGTAATAGCGAGAAGTGCTCAATGTGGAAGTGCAGGACGTCGAACTCGTTTCGCCGGCGGTATACGAGCTCAACCATGCGTTTGTACACGGCAGCCCAGTGTTCCTGCGATTGATCGAGCCGCAGAGCCCGCTCGCAGATCGGTTCTAGGCGCGCAGAGGTAGTTGAGTCGCCGCTTGCAAACAAGACGACCTCATGACCCATGGCGACCAGTTCCTCAGTCAACCAATGAACTACACGTTCGATGCCACCGTACAATTTGGGTGGTACAGCCTCAAAAAGAGGCGATACTTGAGCGATACGCATCACCATCTCTCTTTCTGCGAGTGAGCCACTGGATCAGCAACGCCGGGAGGTCCTGCAATGACCCGTCATTGTCTAATACGAAAAATCTTGTCCCTAGATCGAAAGTTAGTCTTCTTGAGCAAAGAATCGAGCGATGGCCTCGTAAAGGCGCGCGACTTGTGAGTGGAAACCATAACGAAAATCATTGATCAGGCCTCGATAAATCGCGATCGGCATCAGGAAGCGCTGTCAGGCCGGGATCCTGTTCGTTGTGCAGCGAGCGCCCGCGACAGTCAAATGTTCGATGAGCCGTGTCCACTCTTTGACGCGCTTGTTCCAATCAAAAAACAGCTCGCAGTAATTCTGCTGTGTCAGAGACATTTCTGGAGCATCGAACCACGGGCTTTCGGCCTCCTTGGCCATGGCTGAGGCGAACAAGGTGGCGTGCTCGACCACGTCGGCGCTCCACGGATATACGTGAGCGAAGCCGCATGTCGTCTCCGGTAAGGCACCAAGGGCGGGTACTATCACACGGCACCCTGCAGCCATTGCGTCGATGACGGCAAGACAAGACGTTTCTTCGAACGTGCTGGGGTAGGCTAGGAAGTGAATGTCACGAAGCGCAGATTTGAGTTCTGGATTGGGGGCAATTCCATGATAGATCACACCCTCAAGTGCTCGGGCACGGGCGAATAATGGCTGATACTTCGAATCGTCGTGATGATATAGTCTCATCGATGACCAGATGTGAAGCTCCGCCCTGTTTAGCCTCAGTTGTTCCCATGCATCCAGCAGTACGGAAAGTCCTCGGAATGGCGTGCTGGTATATGCGAACCGTAGTGGATCGGCTTTCGTCCAAATCCGCCGTTGCTGTGCGAGTGTCGTTGCGTTATGCAGTACTACACATCTGCTTGGTGAAACACCAAACTCGGTTTGGTACCGTTCACGCTGCCAGTGCGATACGAACGCAAAACATGTCACTCGGTCGACAAGTGCGGGGTTCCGGCACCATTGAACGGCGTTCTGATTCACATCGTGATGCATCCACATCACGAGTGGCTTTTCGTCCGACGGGTTCTCGGGGAACAAGTTGATATGAAGCTGAATCCGCGCGAGCATATCTGGAATGCGATCCTTGAGGCCCGCTATCATTAACTCTGTGCCTGCGGCTGGCGCGGGAGGTGTCCATGAAGAGTCTGACTGCACAAGCGTGGTCCCCTTCGAGATACTAGCGAGGTTCGTGAATTCAGCATTCTTCTGGGTGCGCTCGCGCATCGCCGCAGGAATTCTACTTGGCAGCTTCGAGCTGGATTCTCCCGACGCGTTGGATGCAAAGCGGTCCACTTCTTCGAGCAGCCCTCGCACCTCCGCCGCCTCCACGGCCGCGATCCACGACTCGCTGTCGTTTACGCCATAAGAGATCAGCAGTCGCTTTGCGTCGGGATGCCAGGCCAGGCCAGCGGCGAATTCGACACCCTTCCGGTTGAAGAAAAACGGCCGGCTCACCTTCGCCAGGCTGTTCAGCTCGTCGAACCAGACAAAGCGGTGCTGATAATATCGCCGCGCTTCGCCGGGTCGGGTGCGTGCCTCATGGACGATTGCCAGCCACCCGCCGTCAAAGGCAATCGCCTGGGAGCCTCCGCTGAACTGCGGTGCGAAGATCGCCGGCGCCTGCTCGAAGATGGTCTGCGCGCGCTCATCGATGATTCTGGTCGGATCGCACGAACAGATGAACCGCAGTTGCTCGCCGCCGCCGTCGGCCGGCTTGACCTGCGGCATCCAGTTCTTCTCGTGGAGCCCGGGTCCCGAGGGATGCAGGACGCGCCAGTCGGTCAAGCGCGGCGGGCCGTGCCCGCCGTCATCGATGCGCCCGAGCACCTGTTCGCACCAGCCCTCCGGCGTCATTTCGCGCACGAAGGCGATCGCCCACAGCTGACCGCCCCAGGCAAACAGGCGCATGTCCTCGAAGCCGCGCACCAAGTCGTAAGCGGACTCGGGCATGTCGGCCGGCGCGAGTACTTCATTAGCCGATTGAACGCCGAGATCGTCGCTCAGTCGAAGCAAGAAATTCCGCGTGCGGATCGGCTCGTCGTCGGGCGTGGCGTACTGGCCGGCCTCGTTCAGCGTGTAGTTCACGCTCCGCTGCAACAGCACGATCCGTTCGCCCGATCGGGTCACCGACGGATTGATCGGCAGATAGCCGTCGGGCGCCGTGAAGCCGACCGGACGCGCGCTGAAGGATGGCATCGCCGTCTTGGCGGGCTGCACATAGAAGAATAGATTGGACCGCGCCAGCTCCCTGTGTTCGTCGTCGATCGTGCGGTTCAGCGCCAGCCAGTTGCACGCTGCGAAGCCGCGGTCCTTGCGCACCGGATCGCGCGCATAGTTTGCGGCGATCGAATACTCTTCCTGCAGGCCTGTCGTGTAGATGAAATCCTCGATGAACAGGATGTCCTGCTCGGGTCGCTTGATCGCCAATCCCGCTTCCGAAAACAGCACGCTGGCGTCGTTCATTCCTTTGTCGCGGTGGAACCGCGCCAGATCGTAGAGCGGCTCGGCGCGTTGCGGGCGTTGATTGAAGGCGGCGAGCGCCTGGCGGATGAAGCCTGCCTCGTCGCCAAGCTTGCGCAGACAGCGTGCCTCCTGCAGGCGGGCGTTCCAAGCCTCCTCGTCCCAGCCGCCCATCCCGGCGCGTTTGGCGTAGGCCACCGCAGCCTCCGCCGTGCGCCCGGCGTCGCGATAGGATTGCGCCAGGTAAAACCAGTAGCGGTGATTCTCCGGATCCTTCTCAAGGGCTTCCAGCAAAAGCCTGGCATCACGCTCGAACTTGTCCACTCGGTTCGAACCGTTGGCGTGGTCCTTGTACCAAGCGCTTCTCAGTTGCTGCACGCCGCCGGGCACGTCGAGATATTCGTGGGTCACACCATGGTAGCGCGCGCCGGCGTCGCGCTGGACAAGGCGCGTGTTCCAATAGGCTAGGCCGGAATCCGCCCGCTGCAGCAGCTGGTAACCCGGGCTGTCGAGTCGCTCACGGAAGCCCGCATCCTCGACGATCAGCTCCATGTCGGCGTCGTCAAACAGCAGATAGTCATAGGCGAGCGACGAGGCATAAGCGTGATCGAGCGCAGCGTTCCGCGCCTGCTCGAAATTGAGGAATGGGAACTCATGCAGCTCGCCCGGCAGGTTGCGGGTGGCGAAGAACGATTTGATATAATCCTGGGTTCCATCGGTGGAGCCGGTGTCGCCGATCACCCAGCAGTCGATGTGGTCGACAACAGCCCCGAGACAGCGCGGCAGGTTGGCCATCTCGTTCTTGACGATCATGTTGAGGCAGAGGCGCTTGCCGTTTGTCATATGTGAATTGTCGGCGCCTTGCCATGCAGGCTTCGATGTGGATCTACCAGGCTTCGATCACTCATGCATTTACCCCGCCATCTCGACTATCTGGCCACTCCGGCCGATCAGTACAGCCTGTATCCCTGAAGATCCGATCATTCTTCTCAGGGTTCGTGAGGGATCGGCCTGCGGAAACCGCGCTTGACCCTGTCCGAGTTGCAACTACGACAATCAGTGCTCACCCGCTCAACCTAACTACACTCCCTACTTGGCCGCCATTTGCTGGCTGCCGTCAAGTTTGAGATAACTAGCCTGTCGATGACGACGTTCGATTGTCGCGGATACCGCGTTGCTGCACGTCATTCGTTTAGAGGTCGACCGGTTCCCAATTTCGGAGTCTGTTCACGGGTTCGCGCGGGGCTCTCGGCGTGACTGGGAGGGACTGAGATAGTGGATCGGATAACACCGCCTGCCGACCGGCGGGGCTGTTTGGCAGCTCCCCGGTTCGAAAGGCGCAAAATCCATTTGCGGCCAAGCGCTGGAAACGACCAGCAAGAGGCTGGAACCGATACTCGGATGCGCAGGCATGCAGCCTCGGCCGCTGAATCCGAGAACCCGCTGCGGGTTCGTTGCTTCGACGATCACCTCCCCGAAAACCAATTCGGCGCCGTTCGGTTCCCAGGCTGCCGTCGGCCTCGCAGAACCTGCCCGCCCGCTCGCCCGGTAACGCCAAGCGTCGCCGGCGGGCGCTTCAACTTGAACCCAATCGGAACCAACAGGACATCGCCATGGCCCGCGCTTCCGAACTCCTTTTCGTCGATCCCTCGGTACCCGATCTCGGCACGATCCTGCGCAACCTGAGACCAGAGGTCGAGGCGATCGTGCTCGACCGGGCGCCGCCGGCGCGGCAGATGGCAGCGGCGCTCGAAGGACGCGACGGTCTCGATGCGGTGCACGTCATTGCGCATGGCGTGCCGGGGCGGGTGGGCTTCGCGGCCGGCGAGTGGACGGCCGGGACGCTGCAGGACGATGAGGCCGATCTCGCCGCAATCGGCCACGCGCTCGGCTCAACCGGCGACCTGCTTTTGTGGAGTTGTGAGGCGGGCGCCGGCGCCGCGGGGCAAGGCTTCGTGGATGGGCTGTCGCACGCAACTCGAGCGCAAATTGCGGCGGCCAGCGATCTGATCGGATCGCGGACGCTCGGCGGAGTATGGGAATTGAACATATCGAAGGGGGACGCCACAGCGCGGCCGCCGCTAACCATGGAGGGTATGATGAGCTACGCTGCAGTGCTGGCCGCGATCGAGATCACGGTATCCGGCTTAATCCCAAACGGCTCGACGCCCGGCTCGACGACCTACTTCGTCGTGGACAGGGAGCACAGCACGATCGTCGGCAACCTCAATCTGCCGACTATGGCCATGGCGAACAAGCCATTCCGGATCACCCTCAAGGTGCCGAGCGGATCGACGAGCGTCGACGTCGGCATCTTTGAAGGCGGCGAATTCATCTCGGCTGGCTTCACGGTGGATGTGCCCGCGCCTCCCTCCGGCGCCGTCGGACCGAAGGAATGATGCCATGCTGAAGCACCTTGCAACAGTTCCCATTCATAGCCCGGTCGCCGCGCGGCCGGGCCTTTTTGCATCAACACAGCAAGTTTCCCCGCGCACCCTCAGAGAGGACGTGCCATGACTTTCGAGCCGGAAATCCTGTTCATCGATCCTGCAGTCAGCGACGTGCGCGCCATCCTGGCCGGGCTGCGGCCCGGCGTGAAGCCGGTGCTCCTCGATGCAACGCGGCCGGCGGCCGCGCAGATGGTGGCCGCGCTGGCCGGCCGGCGGAACCTAGCCGCAGTGCATGTGATTGCCCACGGCGCGCCTGGGCGCGTCGGTTTTGCGGCCGGAGAATGGTCGCTCGACACCCTGGCCCGCGACGCCGGCGACCTGGCCGCCATCGGCAGGGCCTTGGCCGAGGACGGCGACCTGCGGCTGTGGAGCTGCGAGACCGGCCGCGGCACGGCCGGGCAAGCGTTTGTCGAGGCGCTCTCCGGGACGACCGGGGCTGACGTATCGGCTGCGACGGCTTTGGTGGGCGCCGCGGCGCTGGGTGGTACGTGGGAGTTGCCCGTGTCGGCTGGCGCGCGGACAGCGCCGCCCCTGACCGACGCCGGATTGGCAAGCTACGCCGGCGTGCTCAGTCTTGAAGTGACCCTTACGGGAACGCTCGATACCGGCGCTAGTGCGCAGAAGGCTGTGCAGTATTATATCACGAATGCGGTTGGCGTCATTGTCGATAGCTTTTCTCTGCCAGCACAAGCAGCGGGCAATTTTGCGTCCGCCGCAATTTTAGTTAACGTTCCGGTGACAGGAATTTATACCATTACTGCGCTTGTGCAGAATGGAGTTAATAGTAACGATAGTTGGACTACTATTACGGTGGGTACGTTTAATACTGCGACGAATACCTTTACTCCGAGTTCAGGGGCAACCGCAACGAATAACACTGACGGTGCCTTTACGGTCACAGCGGTTTCTTCCACAAGCAACACCGGTCCGACCGGGGCCACCGGCGCGACCGGCGCCACGGGAGCTACAGGCTTGACTGGCGCCACTGGCGCTACAGGCTCGACTGGCGCTACAGGTTCGACGGGCGCCACTGGCGCGACCGGCGCAACTGGTTCGATCGGCGCAACCGGAGCCACAGGCGCGACCGGTGGAACCGGCGCCACGGGCTCGACTGGAGCGACTGGCTCGACCGGTGCAACAGGTTCGACCGGCGCGACGGGCGATACCGGAGCGACTGGGTCGACAGGTGCAACTGGAGCAACGGGTGATACGGGTGCCACAGGCGCAACCGGCGCCACGGGCTCGACCGGTGCAACGGGAGCTACAGGTGCGACCGGCGATACCGGTGCCACAGGTTCGACTGGCGCAACCGGCTCTACTGGCGCAACGGGCGCCACAGGCGCGACCGGCGATACCGGCGCCACGGGTGCTACAGGCGCGACTGGCGATAAGGGCGCAACGGGTTCGACTGGCGCAACTGGAGCCACGGGTGCGACCGGCGATACCGGTGCCACGGGTTCGACCGGAGCCACAGGTGCGACCGGCGACACCGGCGCAACTGGAGCCACAGGTGCGACCGGCGATACCGGTGCCACAGGTGCAACCGGCGATACCGGCGCCACAGGTTCGACTGGCGCGACCGGTGATACTGGCGCAACGGGAGCCACAGGTGCGACCGGCGATACCGGAGCCACGGGTTCGACCGGTGCAACTGGAGCCACAGGCGCGACTGGCGACACGGGTGCCACGGGTTCGACTGGTGCAACCGGGGCCACAGGCGCAACTGGCGATACCGGTGATACGGGTGCAACCGGAGCCACCGGCGCGACCGGTGATACCGGCGCAACGGGTTCGACTGGCGCAACCGGCGACACCGGAGCAACGGGAGCCACAGGTGCGACCGGCGATACCGGCGCCACAGGTTCGACTGGCGCGACCGGCGATACCGGAGCCACTGGAGCCACTGGCGCGACCGGCGACACGGGAGCAACGGGAGCCACAGGTGCGACCGGCGATACCGGCGCCACAGGTTCGACTGGCGCGACCGGCGACACTGGAGCAACGGGTTCGACTGGCGCGACCGGTGATACCGGCGCAACGGGTGCCACAGGCGCAACCGGCGATACCGGAGCAACGGGAGCGACCGGAGCTACTGGCGCAACGGGAGCAACCGGCGACACCGGTGCAACCGGTTCGACTGGTGCGACCGGCGATACGGGTGCGACCGGCGATACCGGAGCCACGGGTGCGACCGGCGATACCGGTGCCACTGGCGCGACGGGTCTGACGGGCAACACCGGAGCGACCGGTGCGACCGGACCGAAGGGTGAGACTGGCGCTACCGGTGCAACCGGGCCCAAGGGCGATACAGGGCCCAAGGGCGATACCGGCCCCAAGGGCGCGACCGGTGCGACTGGCGCTACCGGGACAACCGGGCCCAAGGGCGACACAGGGCCCAAGGGCGATACCGGCCCCAAGGGCGCGACCGGTGCGACTGGCGCTACCGGTACGACCGGGCCCAAGGGCGATACCGGCCCCAAGGGCGCGACCGGTGCGACTGGCGCTACCGGTGCAACCGGGCCCAAGGGCGATACAGGGCCCAAGGGCGCGACCGGTGCGACTGGCGCTACCGGTGCAACCGGGTCCAAAGGCGATACCGGCCCTAAGGGCGCGACCGGTGCAACCGGGCCCAAGGGCGATACAGGGCCCAAGGGCGCGACGGGTGCGACTGGCGCAACGGGTGCGACCGGACCAAGAGGTAACGACGACGACGACAACAACAACGACAACGACAGGTTTGCGTCGAGCCAGACCCTCGCGACGACCGCTACGAGCCAGAAGACCGCCATGGTCACCTCCGACTCGCTCGGCCTCAACGATAAGAAGCAATTCCTGCAGTCGGGCTCGAACGACAGCAGTCAAGCTGTCAGTCATACGTCGTTCCGCGACCTGATCGGCCTGGCGGCCGGCTCGGTGACGACCGATCTCCTGAATATCCTCAATAAAATAAGGGGATTTGGTCTGAACCAGGACAAGCCGTTGGGTGCGAGCACCGATCTGACCTCGGACCAGACCAAGCAAGGTGCGGGCTATGTCAGCACCGACGACACCGTCAAGACGGCTCTGAAGGACCTTCTGAAGCCGCATGAGTGAGTAGGAATGTTGACCGGAGACCACAATAGAAACCGGTCCAAGGCTGAAAAACGAGCGCGCGGGCTTCGCAGGAATGCGGGATCCGCGCGTTCACCATCTCGAAAAAAGGCGCTTCGGCCGTACCATTCTTGAGCGAAACCGGCGTAGCGGAAGAGAAGTTCCATGGTGAACGTGCCAGTGAACGTCGAAATCCAACCGGTCCCGATCCCGGGCACCGAAGTCGAAGCCGAGACGGCCGGCAAGGCTGGCGGCGAGAGTGTATTGCAGCGGTTCCCGGGCGGTCCGGCCGAGCTCGACCAGGTCGGGCCGCGCTTCAAGGCAATGCGTCGCGCCGCCCGCTACCACGGCGTCGAGCTCGATCCGGCCGAATTCAGGGCAGCGAGCGAGGCGATTCCGAGCGCCGCCGATCTCTCCGAATGGGCAAAGAACGCCGGCATGTGGTCGCGCGCCGTCCGCATCCGCTGGTCCCACCTTTTGCGCTTCCACGACACCGCACCAGTCGTCCTGTTGTTTAGCGATGGCGGCGCGGGTCTCCTCACAGGGGCGAGTGCCGAGCGGAACGTCGTCTTCCTGAAAGGTACGGACGCGCCCGACGACAGTGAAGCCACAGCCATCGACGAGCTGCGGCTGTCGCAGGTGTGGACGGGCGAGGCGGTGCTGCTGCGCGCGGCACGGTCCTATGTCGCGGCGGATGCACCTTTCACCCTTCGCTGGCTCGCAGAACTGGTGCGGCTCGAAAGTCGGCCCCTGCGCGACATTGCCATCGCCTCGTTTACCCTCAGCGTCCTCACCATCCTGCCACCGCTCATCGTCATGACCTTGGTCAACAAGGTGCTGCAGTTCAACAGCGTCTCGACACTGGTGCTTCTGTCAGCGATGATCGCCGTCGCCTTCGCTTACGAGACGCTCCTCGGCCACGCGCGGCGACTGATCATCAACGTCGTCGGCGCCCGTCTGGACACCAAGCTGCAGTTGCACGTCTTCAGCCGGCTCCTGCGTCTGCCGCTCGACTATTTCGAGCGTCATCCGGCAGGCGAGACGATGTACCACCTCGCCCAAGTCTATCGGATCCGCGAGTTCCTGACCGGAAAACTTCTCAGCACGTTCCTGGATCTGATCACGCTTTGCGTGCTGGTACCGGTGATGTTCTACATCAACGCCACGCTCGCCTGGATCGTGCTTGCTTGTGCAGGCGCGATCATGCTGATCATCCTCGCCTTCCTCGCGCCGCTGCGCCGGAGGTACCAGCGGGTGGTCGACGCCGAGACTTGGAAGTCGGCGGCACTCGGCGAGACTGTCGTCGGCATCAAGACGGTGAAGGCGCTCGGCCTGGAACCGCAACGCAAGGCGCTCTGGGACGAGCGGGTCGCGGAAGCGGGAAAGGCGCGTCTTGCCTTCGGGCAACTCGCCAACTGGCCGCAGACCCTGGTCACGCCGATCGAACGTTTGATGGTGCTTGGCACCATGCTGATCGGCGCATACCTCGCGATGAACGACAGCTCTGGCTACATGGTCGGCGGGCTGTTCGCCTTCATGATGATCTCCCAACGCGTGGCGCAACCGCTAGTCGGCCTGGCGCGGCTGGTCGAAGATTATGAGGAGGTCGGCGCGGCGATCGGCGAGGCGGCGTCGGTCCTCAACCGGCCGCTGGAGAGCAGTTCGAATTCCATCGGCCTGAGACCCAAGCTCGTCGGCGAGATCACGTTCACTGATCTGACCTTTAGCTATATTGGTACCAAGACGCCGGCGCTCGACCGAATGAGCTTCGACATTCCTGCCGGGACCATGTTCGGCATTGTCGGGCGGAGCGGGTCGGGGAAATCGACAGTCGCGCGCCTGTTGCAGGGGATCAACCGTGACTACAGCGGTTTCCTCAAGCTCGACGGGGTGGACCTCAAGGAAATCAACCTTCGCCACCTTCGCCAGGGGCTCGGTGTGGTCCTGCAGGACAATTTCCTGTTCCGCGGGTCGATCCGCGACAACATCATCGCGGGGCGTGCGGGCCTGACGCTTTCCGACGCCATGCGTGCAGCGCATCTCGCTGGCGCCGAAGAATTCATCGAACGGATGCCGAATGGCTACGACACCTACATCGAGGAAGGTTCGCCCAACTTGTCGGGCGGTCAAAAGCAGAGGCTGGCGATTGCGCGCGCCCTCATCCACAATCCGAGCATCCTCATTCTCGACGAAGCGACCAGCGCGCTCGACCCGGAGAGCGAGGCGGTGGTCAGCAACAATCTCATGCGCATCGCCAGCGGGCGCACGATGATCATTGTTTCGCACCGGCTCTCCTCGCTGACCGAGTGCGACCAGATCCTTGTTATGGAGCAGGGCAAGGTGCTCGACGTCGCGCCACACGCGACCCTGCTCGAACGATGCGCGCTCTATCGCCAGTTGTGGTCGCAGCAGAACCGGCACCTCGACGGCCGCCACGGCCGCCCTGTGGTGGTTCCGGCGCGGTTGGTTTGACGATGTATTGCAGGTCCGGTAACCCATGAATTCCACCTCCCTTAGCCCCGCTCGCTGGCGTTCGATTGACCCGAGCGATCCGACGACACCGGCCATACTCGAGTTCCAGTGGCCATCGACAGCGGTCGCCAATGCGCCCATCCCGCAGGCGGCGCGCGGTATCGTCTGGATCATCACGAGCCTAGTCATCACCTTGATTGTCCTGGCGGGACTGATCCCGGTGGATCAGGTCGTGACGACCAGAGGGCTGGTGGTGTCGCAATCGCCCAACATCGTCGTGCAGCCGCTTGAGACGGCAATCGTCCGCTCGATCGAGGTGCGCGAAGGACAGCGCGTGCAGGCAGGTCAATTGCTTGCCCGCCTCGATGCGACTTTTGCCTCAGCCGATCTTGCGGCGCTGGCAATGCAGGTGTCGACGCTTGAAGCCGAGGTGGCGCGATTGAAGGCGGAGGCCGACGGCGAGACGTTCAACTATAACGGTCTCGACCCGAGCTGGACCCTTCAGGCATCGATCTTCGAGCGCCGCAAGGCGGTCTATGACGCCAAGCTGGAAAATTTCGATCGCCAGCGAGACGAACTCAGTTCGGCGATCTCGCGTGCGATATTGGATGCCGCCGGCTACCGCCAGCGGCTCAAGGTCGCGGCCTCAATCGAACAGATGCGCCAGCAGTTGGAGGCAAAACAGGTGGGCAGCCGGCTCAACACGCTGCTCGCCGAAGACAACTCGGCGGAAATGTCCCGAGCGCTGGGCAACGCCGAGCAGACCGGAGAAGCCGCCAAGCGCCAGCAGGCAGCGGTGGCAGCCGACCGCGACGGCTACATTCAGAACTGGCGAGCGGAAGTCTCGCAGAGCCTGTCGGAGGCGAACTCGCGGATATCCGACGCCCGCGAACTCCTCAACAAGGCAAAGCTGCGCAAGCAATTGGTCGAGTTGAGGAGCGAGGCAGATGCCATCGTCCAATCGGTGGCGAAGGTCTCGGTCGGCTCTGTCCTTCAGTCGGGCGACCGCTTGATCACGCTGGTGCCGGCCGACGCACCGCTCCAGATCGAGACAAATATCGTCGGCCGGAGCAGCGGCTTTGTGCACGTCGGCGACCCCGTGGTCATCAAGTTCGACACCTTCCCCTATTCGCAATACGGCCTCGCCCATGGCACTGTGCGGGCGCTCAGCCCGGATTCCTTCTCGGCGCAGGAGCAAGCCCGCGACCCGAATAGCTCCTTAGCTATGCTGCCCTCGGGCGCCGAGCCGTTCTATCGAACGCGCATTTCCATCGACCAGGTCGCCCTCCACGGCGTACCCGCCGGATTCACCGTCATCCCCGGCATGCCGGTGACTGCCGACGTCAAGGTCGGCCGGCGCACGGTGCTCAAATACCTTCTCGGCGTGATGCTTCCAATTGGCCAGGAAGCGATGCGGGAGCCATAAGCTCCGGCGGGATGAGCGACAAACCCACGGAAATAGGGAATCAGGGCTTCGGATCGATGTTAATCCTGGATCGGCTGACTGGTCTTGTTCATCCCGCGCTAGCCTTGCGCCGCGCGATCCAGCTCTCTGACGGTGGCAAAGCCGCTGAAGCCTTTCCGCTCATGGCGATCGCGGCGCGCGCCGGGATTGCCGATGCCGAGTATCGGGTCGCACGTTGCTATCTCGAAGGTTTGGGAGTGCCGCCGAGCCGCATCGAGGGCGCGCGCTGGCTGAGGCTGGCAGCGAACCACGGAAGCGCCGATGGGCAGGCGCTCCTCGCCGCTCTCTACGTCGCCGGGCTGGTGACGGCGGAAGCTGACGGCAAGGGTGCCGAATCGGAGCGCTTGTTCAAACGAGATTCCTCGAGCGAGCCGGACTTCGTGGCAGCGCTGGGCTTTGCCACGAAAGCCGCGGAGGCGGGCTCGGCGACCGGGCAAGCGATCCTTGCCTATATTCTTACCAGCGGTCCCGAACCGATGCGGGACGCGGATGCCGCGCACCGCTGGTACGAGCAGTCGGCCGCGGCCGGCTGCGCCGAAGGGTGTCTCGGCTTTGCCCTTTCGCTGGTCAGGCGCCGTAGGCCCACAGAACGGGTCAGGATTGCCGACGAGGTGCGGCGAGCGGCCGAGGCTGGCCTGCCAACCGCGACCTACCTTCTCGCGGTCCTCACCGAATACGGCTTCGGCGTGACACGCGACTTGGCGGTAGCCGCACGGCTATATCAGGTCGCCGCAGAGAACGGCCTTCCTTCAGCCCAGTACCGGTTGGGATTGGCGCTGATCGACGGCAGCCTCGTGGACCACGATGCCGTGGCAGGGGAGGCGTGGATGCGGCGTGCCGCGTTGGCGGGCAATATCGAGGCAGCCTATCTCCTCGGCGATCGTTGCGTGAAGGACCGGCCGCCGGATTTTGCAGTGGCTGCAACCTGGTATCAACGGGCCGCCGAGGCTGGTCACCAAGCCGCCGCTCGCGCTTTGGCCTCTCTCTACCTGACCGGAAACGGCGTGGCCAAGGATGTCAAAGAGGGAACGCGCTGGCTGCGCACTTCCGCAAACAGCGGGAACCAGGAAGCACAGATCGAGCTTGCAAATCTCGTTCTCGGAGGAGCCGGCGAGCCGGAAGACGGCACAAAGGTTGCTGGATGGATCGAGGCGGCCGCGTCATCGGGCGACCTGATTGCAGCGTTCAATCTCGGGCTTTTGTTCGCCGAAGGGGTCGGCGTCCGCCAAGACGAAGGTCAAGCGGCGCAATGGCTGAGGCGCGCGGCCGAAGGCGTTGCCGAGGCGCAATATATGTATGCCCGTATCCTCCAGGATGGACGCGGCATAGCAGCCGACTCGAAGCAGGCTCGCGCCTGGTTTGCCCGGGCGGCCGACGCCGGCGTGCTCGACGCGCAGGTGGCCCTAGCCGAGATGCTGCTCAACGGGCGCGGAGGCACGCAATCGCCAGCGGCCGCTGCACGGCTGTTCGAGCGGGCCGCCGGCGACGGTCACACGGGGGCGATGTTTGCGCTCGGCGCGCTCTACGGCGCCGGCCAGGGCCTGCCGGTCGATCAGGCGGCGGCGCAGAAATGGTTTGCCGCCGCCGCCGAGCGTGGGCACGGCCAGGCCCAACTCATGCTCGGCCGCTATCTTTCCAAAGGTCTCGCGGGGGAGCACAACCCGGTGGCCGGTCGCCTTTGGCTCGAGCGAGCGGCTGCGCACGCTATCCAGGAAGCAGTCGACGAACTCGCCGAGTTCGCCTCGAGTTGAGGTCTGCCGAGCTGGCCAAGCCGCTCTACCACTACGAACTGGCGGGCAATTGCTAGAAATTCGCCCCAGGCACCGCCGAGCGGGCCGGAAATGCCATGCTTGTTGAGATCGACAGCGATGGCCTTCGGCCTCTCGTCGGGAGCAAACTCGCGGAAGACGCGGTGGATGACTTCCGCTTCCTGCGGCACGATCTCGCGCCGTAGCACAGCCCACCACCAGCCTTGCCCTTCTCCACCCGGCCACCGCCGACGGGCTTGTTCTTGCCGCACCGGCGATGGGCTCGCCGTCAAAACCCTGCAACCATGCCTCGGCGTATTCCCGCCAGAATTCAGGGACCTGGCATTTCGCGAAATCGGCACAGTCGTTCCGCTAAATCGCGGACGGCAGTTTCACTAAGTCGCGGACAGCAGGATGTGGTCGGTCTTCGGTTGCCTGGTTGAGCGGCGCCGGTCAAGAGCGGCGGTGTTTTTTGCTTTCTCATGCTGTCGCCTTCGAGGGCGAGGCGATGGGCGTTGTGGATGATCCAGTCGAGAATGGCGTCGCGATTGTCGGGTCGCCGATCATGGCGTGCCACTGGGCGATCGGCAGTTGCGCGGTGATCAGCGTCGATTTCCGGCGATAGCGTTCCTCGAAAATTTCCAGCAGATCGAGACGCTGCTGGTCGGTCAGGCTGTGGGTGCCCCAGTCGTCGAGGATGAGCAGTTGCACCCGAGCCAGCTTGTCGATGAGACGGGGAAAGCGGCCGTCGAGACGCGCGGTACAAGAAATGATCCCGATCTGAGCCTACCCTTTTGGGCATGCATCACAAACCAGCACTTTACTCCTTGATCCGCCTCCACTCTGAGATCGGCGGGAAAATCAGGCACGACGAAAAGCAGGCTGCGAAGCTCATTGAAGACATCAAGCATGGAACCTGGCTTCAACGCCCGCGACATCTCCGTCAAGCGGCGAAATAATCCAAACCGTCTGTTCAAGCGCGGCTACATCATCCGGGCCGCCATTGAGCTTTCCTGATCTTGCCTCGTTGCAAAATGCAGAGGAGGCGATCGATAGAAATTCAGAGGCAGACATATTCTTGGACGACTGCCAAAACAGCGACGAGGGTATCGCCAGGACGAATCCTTAGAAGTCGGCTTCATGATTTGCCTCCTGGGCCTGGCTCAGACGGAACTGCCGCCATCGACGCGGACGTTCTGGCCGGTGATGTCGCCCGCGCCTTCGGACAGCAGGAAGGCAACCGTCGCCGCGATTTCGTCGGCCGTGCCATAGCGGCCCATCGGCATGCTGTCGCGCCGCTCGTCGGTGGCGGGCAGGCTGTCAATCCAGCCGGAGTACCCCACCCAGGGCCGCAATCTGGACCGCCCCACTCCCGATTGAGTGAATGGTATAGCGAAACGGCTGTCAGTAGGCGTGAAGCATGTTCAACGGGGTGTAGGGCCCGGCCGCAGACATGTGGCTGTCTGGTAGGCCAGCAAACCGCTGCTGAATGCAAGGACACCTGCCGTGCGCCAAATGCGGCTTATCAACGCTCAGTTGCTGCCAGCTTGTACAGGACTTGCCCCGGCGCCTTCTGACGCCCGTTTGTAGATCCCGCGGACGACCAGACCGATGTATCCAACTTGCAGAATAAACAGTGAAAGGATAGCCCAACCGAGCGCAGTCCAGACGGAACCGGTTTCTATGCTAGCCCAGATCGCCACGACAATCGACGTGACAAACATGCCGACCAGAAACTGCGGAAAATACACAGTTTCCCAGCGCCCAACGTTGCGATTTAGGCGGCCTTTCAAATCAGCTGTTAAAGACCCGCCGCTCCATTTGCGAAGCGGCGGGGCCCCCAATTACCCCCCGATTTGCCGGGGTGTGGTTAACCCCGGCATTGCTGACAGTGCAATTGCGATACCAACTCTATTGACCCATTACGGGACACCTTCGCGAATGGCGCAAGTTCACTTTCCCGATTAATATTATCTGTGGCTAATATGCCACTGGGTTTTGGCCCTGCGATACTGGTGGGCGGCATATTTTAGGCTGGCGTCCGTCCTCAAACCGCCGGCCAGGCCCGGCAAAATGGCGTTGGGTGATCCGCCAAAACCGTGATGTCTGCCCGTTGCTGGCTGGACGACTGAGGTCTGGCGATAGTAACAGTTTTCTTCAGCGCAAGCGCCCACGAACAACAAGCGCGCCGCTTAATGCAGCACGCCGATCACCTTGGCATCTGGATTGCCGCGGCAGACTTGGTACAGGCGACTTATGAATGCACTTTGGCCGAGCTTCCCAAGCTTGGGATCGTTCTTCATAGTCTCGTATAAGGCATCCTCGATCGCTACCATCTCCTCGTGCCCGCTTGCTTTGTATTCTTTGCAGGTAATCGTTGCGGGATCGATCGTGCTCGCGCCAAGGGCCGGCAGAGCCAGCATGGCAAAGGAGATCGATGGTGCAAGAATGCGAGTCATCTATTTCCTCCTTGGAAAAGCTCCCAAGGGTAAGAATAGCACGCAATGCCTGAACTCCGAACGGCCCAACTTTGGGAAGGGCGGGCCGTTTGCAGATCCGGTAGGTCATTCCCCTACTGGGTGTTCGCCCAAAAAGTTAATGGCTCGAAGTCGTTTGATGCGACCTTGGGGGCTTCACCATGGGCGACGGCGCTGTTCTGATCGACGGGCTGAGCGAGCCATGCAGTTCAGGGCAGCGGAACCGGCGAGTCAGAGAGCGTTCGCAGATAGGCGATCACGTTCAGCCGATCAGTTTCATCAGGCGCGCCACGAACGTCCATATTTACGCCCGGCGTTGTGAGAGTAGGACCGGCGAGAAAAATGTTGAGGTCCTCGTAGGTCCAGGGACCCTCCCAAGCCATGAGGGTTTGGGAGTAGCCCTCGAACTTCGTCGACGCCTTGTTGCGTCCGACAACGCTCCACAGGTTCGGCCCGATGGTAGGTACATCCTGTGCACGCTTGACATGACAGGGGGCGCAGTTGGCGGCAAAGAACGCCGCGCCCTTCGCCGAGTCGCCGTTTGCCAGCTTCGCGGAAATCGGCTCGGGCTTCAGAATGACGACGCCATGAGCCAGCAGATAGGCTGCGATGTCGGCATGGTCGTCGTGCCTTGCAAGGTGGTAGGGCGTGATGATGCCCGGTCGACCGGCGGGGTCACCCTGGATCCAGATGGCGTTGACGTCCGCGCCGGCTTCAGCGAGCACCTTGACGCAATCGAGACAGCCGTTCGCGACCGCGAAGTGCAACATGGTTTCGCCCCTGGCTGCGGCGTTAGGGTCAGCACCGTGTGCCAACAACAGTCGCATGAGGTCGACGGAGTTCTTCAGGACGGCAACTGTGAGCGGCAGGCCGATCGCCGACTCCTTGTTCACATCGGCCCCGCGCTTAATCAGCAGTTCTGCCGCTTCAGGATGGCCGCCACGAATTGCCAGAAAGAGGAGAGTGGCCCCCTTGTCCTGCTCTTCAATGTCCGCCCCTGCATCAAGGGCCGCCGCGATGGCAGCCAGGTCGCCGTTCTTGGCCGCCTTGTGAAGCGGACCGCCTTGGGCGACTGTGAGAGCACCCAAATAGATGAGCACGCTTCCAATCAGTTCACGCATCTGGCTCTCCCTCTGCCGATACGATGATTGAGTAAAATATACCCGATCACCCGATCAAATGCTCTGACCAGTCAAGTGCCGGCCAGGTAGTGGGTCGACCACTACCCGCCGACGCTACCCCTTGACGGCCGAGCCGACGATCGAATCCACGAAGAAGCGCTGCAGGAAGACGAAGAGCACCAACGGCGGCAGCACAGCAAGTGTGGCACCAGCCATCACCAGTCCGGTGTTGAGAGCACCTCTGTTGTAGCTGAGCAGGCGGCTCAGGCTGATGACGATCGGATAGTCATGTGCATTGCCCTGTAGAACCGTCAGCGGCCAGAGATAGCTGTTCCAGTGATAGACGAAGGCAAACAGCGCCAATGCCGCGATTGCCGGCGCTACGCTCGGCGCGACGATCTTGAACAGGATCAGGAGTTCCGACGCCCCATCCATCCGCGCGGCGTCGATCAGATCGTCCGGCACGCCGGCTATGAACTGGCGCATCAGGAAAATGCCGAACGCATTGGCGAGGTTGGGTATGATAATGCCGGCAAGGCTGGCGTTCAGGCCGATCGATCCGACGAGACGGTAAAGCGGGATCAGCGTGACGATCGGCGGCAGGAACATGGTGGCGATCAGCACCGAAAACAGCAGCGAGCGGCCGGGAAAGTGGTGCTTGGCGAAGGCATAGCCAGCCATCATGCTGGTGACCAAAATGCCGGCGGTGGTGATCGTGGCGATCACCAGCGAATTCCACATCGAGCGGCCGACATTGATCACCCCGGACACTTTCTCATAGGCTTCGAGGCTCGGCGTCCGCGGTATCCACACCGGCGGCACCTGCATGGTTTCGGCCGGGGTTTTCAGGCTGGAGAGCACCATCCACAACAACGGGAAGGCGGAGGCCACGGCAACCAGCAGCATCAGCGTAGCGAGCAGCGTCCTGCGGCCCGCCAGGCGTTTGCGCGCCAGCCGGCTCGATGCTGAGCGGCCCGGCGTGCTCATTCATCATCCTTCCGGTTGGCGAACGCAAACAGCGCACACACAATGACGATCAGCGCCAGCATCAGCATCACTGCCATGGCCGAGCCCAGCCCGCCTTGCGCGCGCTCGATGCCAACCCGGCGGATATGGTAGGTCAGCACGTTGGTCGAGCCGACCGGCCCTCCTTGGGTGATCAGCGCCACCGGCTCGAATACCTGCACGGCGTTGATGATGGCGATGACGGCGCTGAACAGGAGCGTGCGGCGTAGCAGCGGCAAGGTGATGAAGCGAAACTGTTCGCGCCGGTTGGCGCCGTCAAGCGTCGCCGCCTCGTAAAGACTGCCCGGAATCTGGGTCAGCCCAGCAACGGCCAGCACCGTAAAATAGCCGATCTGCTGCCAGACATTGAGCACGACGATCGAGATCAACGCCGATCTTGGCGAGGACAGCCAGGGTTGCGGGCCGATGCCGGCGAGGCCGAGCATCTGGTTGAGCGGCCCTTCGCTCGGCGAATAGAGCTTTGACCAAACTAGCGTCACGGCGATCATCGGCACCATGTAGGTGGAAAACAACACGGTCCGCAGCGCCGTGCCGCCTGCGACATCCCGTTGGTAGACCATCAAGCCGAACACTACCGAAAGGGGCAGGATGAGCATCACCGACAATGCCGTGTAGATGGCGGTGTTGAGCAGCGCTCGCTTGAAATCCCGCCCGACCGAAGTCGGTCCGAATATTTCGCGAAAATTGTCGAAGCCAATGAAGCTCGCATTGGAAAAAGACGTTTGCGTCGACCAGTCCTGGAATGACAGCCAGAGGGTGAGCAGCATTGGCAAAAGGATGAAAATGCCGATCAGTGTCACGGCGGGCGCCAGCATGATGCCCGCCGAGGCACGATAGGTCTTGATCATCGCTCTGCTTCCAAAGCGTCGGGCTCTCGAAACAGCGCCTTCGCTATTTGGCGGCACGCTCCAGGATCGAGACGGCATCGGCCTGCGCGTTCGCCTGCGCATCCTTGGCCGAGAGCTGCCCATACTGCAACGCCTCGAGCGTCTGCTGCAGCGATTCGCTGAACTCCTGCCCTCCCGGGACGACCGGGAAGGGCCTGGCGTCGGCAAGCACGCTGACATAGCCGGACAGGAACTCGGAACCGAGCTTGTCCTTATGGGCTTCGATGTCGGAGGTCCGCGTCGGCAGGATGCCCATCGACATCAGAATATCCGACATTGCCGATGCGCCGTTCTTGCCGGACTTCGGACTGTTCAGCCATACCAGGAAATCCCATGCCGCTTTTTGTTCGGCCTGACCGGCATTGGCGTTGACGACGGTCATCCATGAATAGGAGATCGAGTGCGGCTTGTCGCCGCTCGGACCGACCGGGATGGGTGCGGTGGCGATATTGGAGAACTTGTCGCCCATGCCGCTCTTCAATGCGCTTTCCCACCAGTTGGCCATGATGATCATGCCGGTCTTGCCGGAGACGAAATTGTCTAGGAAAGGGCCGGTTGTGTTGGCGTCGGCCGTGGCCATCGCCGGATCGCTGGCGCCGGACTTGATCAGGTCCTCGTAAAGCTGGAAAGTTTCACCGGCTTGAGCACTGTCGAGCATCGGTTTGCCGTCCTTGACCAGCTCGCCGCCATTGGAGACCAGCAGCGAGGCGAAGGGATGGACGACGCCCGCCGCCCAGGAATTGATCATGCCGAAGCCTTGCTGGCCGGCATCTTTCCTGGTCAGCTTCTGGGCCGCATCCTTCAATTCGGACCAGGTCTTCGGCGCGGCTGCGATGCCTGCCCGTTTGAACAGCTCCTTGTTGTAGTTCAGCGCATAGACGTCGATCTCGTTTGGAATGCCGTAAAGCGTGGCGCCAACAGAGGCCGCACTGACGACACCGGTCGGCCACGCACTCTTGACCTCGCCGGCAACCGCATCGGGGGCCGGCGCGACCAGCTTGTCTCGCGCCAGTTCGGGCAGCCACAAATCATAGATGCCGCCGATCGTCGGCCCGTCCGAGCTGCCGCCCTGGGAACGCAGTGTCGTCAGGAGATCGCCGAAGGGGACGGCGCGCACGGTGACGGTCACGTCCGGATTGCTCTTGGCGTAGTCCTTGGCCGCGGCGTCCAGCAAAGCGACCGTTTCGGGCGACCAGTGGGTCAGATAGGAGATGTTGACCGATTGGGCCCAACCAACGGTGGGCGAGGCCAACAACCCTGCAGCCAGTGCCAGTTTCGAAATCCAAGCCAAAGACATCTGACCCTCCCCATAGCCGCACAGCGATGTCCGTGACGTTATGACAACTTGAAGCAACGATGCAAGCGCTATCTTCGTGGAGAGCTCCTGCCGGTGTTGCGGCGTTTTCATGCTGCGGTCCACAGAGCATGCGAGATTATCTTGTAAAAACAAAGAATTAACTGATACAGTTCGAGCTGATTCTCCCCTGCCGGCCATGCCCGAACATACTGCAAAGGCACTTGCGGTCGAAGTCATGTCGTTATAATGACATGAGAAAAGCTATGACTGCCTCTCGGCTTTTGAACGCCGTGGGAATGACAATCGACAAGAATGGGAGACTGAGCATGGTTTCAATTCATCGACGCGCCGCACTCGGCCTGATCGGCGGCTTTGCCGCAGTCTGCACCGGGGTCTTCACCGCACTGCCGGCAAAGGCTGACGACACCGTGACCCTGTGGAGTTGGCGCACCGAGGACCAGGTTGCGATGCGCCGCATCTTCGACGCCTTCGAGGCCAAGACTCCCGGCATTAAGGTCAACATCCAGTTCACCCCCGACGCCGACTACCAGAACCGGCTGAGCACGGCGCTGCGTGGCGGCCGCGGGCCTGATATCGCCCAGCTCAAGGCTTACGGCGAACTGCAGCCGTTCATCGAGGGTGGCTATCTCGACGCGCTCGACGACAGCGTGCCGGAGCTGAAGAGCATGCCCGATAGCGCGCTGGGCGGCGCTCGTGGCCGCGCCGACGGCAAGATCTATGGCGTGCCCTATTCGGTGCCGATGATGGGTGTCTTCTACAATCAAGACATCTTCGCCGCCCAGGGAGTCGAAATCCCCAAGACCTACAAAGATTTCGTCGCCGCCTGCGAGAAGCTGAAAGGGGCGGGGATAACGCCAATAGCCGCCGGCGGCGCCAACGGCTCCGCCTGGGCGCTGGAGATCGGCGTCGGCGTGGTCGGCCCGACCATCTATGGCCCGGGCTTCTACGACGAAATGATGAGCGGCAAGGCGACCTTCGAGGATCCGCGCTACGTGGCTGCCCTGAAACGCTATGCCGAGTTGAAACCGTATTTCTCCGACGGCTTTGCCGGGGTCGATTACACCACCTCGACACAGCAATTCATCGGCGGCAAGGCGGCCATGTTCTTCGGCGGCTCGTTCGAGAACGGCAGCTTCAAGGCGCAGAACCCGAAGCTGAAATTCTCGATTTTCCCGTTCCCCGCCGACGATCCTGCCACCAAGCTCTACACCTCGGCCTTTTCGGACGGCTCCTATGGTCTCGTCTCTGACAGCACCAACAAGGAAGCTGCGATCAAGGTGCTCAACTTCATGGCTTCGGCCGAGTTCGCGCAGCTCTTCGCCGACGCGTTGGGCTGGCCGCCGGCCCGTACCGACGTTACCGTGAAAGATCCGGTACTCGCCACGATGATGGAGATGTCGAAGAATTCCACACCCTATCTGACGCTTGTCGGCTTCCGCTGGCAGACGCCGACGGCCTCCTCGATCCTGCAGTCCGAGATCATCGACATGGTCGAAGGCAACATTACGCCGCAGAAGCTGGCGGCGGATATGCAGGCCGCCGTCAGCAGCTGGTTCAAGCCCAAGCAGTAGGCCGTCACACCCTGCGCGAAACAGCACATGATCGCCCGTCGCCGCAAAAGCAGCCTTCAGCGCACCCAGCAGCGCATGGCCGTGCTGTTCATCGTGCCGGCACTGGCCGTTTATGCGCTGTTCGTCCTTTATCCCCTGGTGATGTCGCTGTGGGGCAGCTTCTTCGTCTGGAGGGGCCTGCGCATGCTGGAGTTCGCCGGCCTGTCGAATTTTACCCGCCTGTTCGTTTTCCCGAGCGGTGGACGGCTCTACGGGGCGCTCTGGCACAACGTCGCCTGGTTCTTCGGCATCATGCTGTTCCAGAACGGCCTTGGTCTGCTGTTTGCCTGGCTGCTGTTTCTGCGCGAAAAGAGGGCGGCCTTCTTCCAGTCGGTATTCTTCTTCCCGGCGGTGCTGAGCCCCGTCATCGTCGGTGCCCTGTGGCGGCTGCTGCTGGCGCCCGGCGGCACCATCGAATGGATGCTCAACGGCCTTGGCCTGCATCAAGGCAGCCTGACCGTTCTCGGCAACAGCCATACGGCACTCGTGATGCTGATCGCCGTCGATGCCTGGAACTGGATGGGCCTGCCGGTGCTGATCTACACCGCCGGCCTCAGGCAGATTTCGGCCCAGATATTCGAGGCTGCCAGGCTGGATGGCGCCGGCAGCGGCCGCATGCTGGTCTCGGTTGCCCTGCCTTTGCTGATGCCGGCCATCGGCACGTTGACGACGCTGTCGTTCATCAACACCTTCAACCAGTTCGACATCGTCTATGTCATGCAAGGCGTGCAGGGCAATCCAAGCTATTCCACAGACACGCTGGTGACCTATTTCTACCGCCTCGCTTTCGGCGCGGAAGGCGCCGTCGGTATCACGGATATAGGCTTGGCGTTGGCGCTCGGCACGCTGCTGTTCCTGATCCTCAGCGTCGGCACGCTTTTGATGTTGCGCTTCTTCGACCGTCGCACGGTGCAACTGTGAACATGTTCGCGATCCCTCAACAGCTTGCACGGCTGCCCGGCTGGACGGCGCTGGTCGTGTGGACTGCTGCGGTGCTGCTGCCGCTCTACATTCTCGTCGTCTCCTGTTTCAAGACCACGGCGGAAATCTACGACAACAGGCTCGGCCTGCCGCAAAGCTGGGTTTTCGACAATTTCGCCACTGCCTGGACGCGCGCCGATCTCGGCCAGAATTTCCTCAACAGCCTGATCGTCACCGCCGGTGCGGTGCTCCTGACGATTGTCGTGTCAGCAATGGCCGCCTATCCGCTGAGCCGCTACCGGCTGGGATGGAACGGCATCATGCTCGGCCTGTTCCTGGCCGGCATCATGCTGCCGATCCGGCTTGCCTCGGTGGAGCTGTTCACGCTGATGCGCAACCTTGGCCTGCTCGATTCGCTGACTGGCCTGATCCTCGTCTATTCGGCGATCCGCATTCCCTTTGCCGTCTTCATCTTCGCAAACTTCATGCGGGTCCTGCCGTCCGAGATCGACGAGGCGGCGCGCATGGACGGGGCCGGTGAGGCGCGCATCTTGTTCCAGATCGTGCTGCCGATGGTGAAGCCCGCTATATCGATCGTTGCGATCTTCACCGCCATCGCCGTCTGGAACGACTTCTTCTTCCCGCTGATCTTCATTTTCGACGACCGCTACAAGACCGTGCCGCTGGCCATCAGCGTGTTTGTCGGCCAGTACCGCACGGATTGGGGCCTTGTGTTCGCCTCACTTGCCATCTCCATGGCGCCCATCCTGATCATGTACTGTCTGCTTGCCCGCCAGATTCGCGAAGGCGTCGGCTCCGGGGGAGGCGCGAAATGATCGAGGACAAGGTCTATGCCGTACGTACGATTCTGGTCGTCGGGGCGCATGCCTTCGATGCCGAGGTGATTGCTGGTCCACTGGCGGCGGCGGCAGTGCAAGGCGGCGCCGAAGTCACCTTCCTGCACCTCAGCATGGGCGAGCAGGGTCATCCAAGCCTCATCCCCGAGCGCTATCGCGTCCAGAAGGAGGAGGAGGCGGCAAAGGCGGCAGCAAGGCTCGGGGTTACCATGCGCAGTCTCGGGCTGCACGACGCCTTCCTGCCTTGCGACGATGAGACGGCGCTCAAGGTTTGCGATGTTGTCCGCGAGTTGAAGCCCGAAATCGTCATCACCCACTGGCATGGCAGCTGGCACAAGGACCATCGCGCCGCGGCCCGACTGACGCAGACCGGCATTTTCTTTGCGGCACTGCCGACGCTGAAGCGCGTCCATGCCGCGCACTCGCCGCAACTGCTGTTGTTTGGCGAGAACTGGGAGGACGACGAAGGCTTTCGCGCCGAACATCTCGTCGACGTCAGCAGCGGCTTCGACGCCTGGAGCGAGGCGGTGCAGGAATACGAACTGGCACGTGGCCTGAGCAGTTTCCCCTATGTCGATTATTACAGCGCACTCTATCGGCTGCGCGGCTGCCTGCGCGGTACGCGCTACGCGCAGGGTTTTGCAGCCGAATCGCAGTCCTGGCATGCCGGCAGCGGGCTGTTCGCGCCGGCTGCCAATCGGAGCCGCTCTCGATGACACGCGTTCTGGCCATCGATCTTGGCGGCACCAATTTGCGCGCCGCAATCCATACCGGCGATGTTCGCTGGCTGGAGATGCTGAGCCGCGAGCCTGCGCCGGCAAGCCTTGATGCCTTTGTCGCCCGTATCGGTGCCTTGCGAGCCGAGGCAGGCCCGGTCGAGGCACTCGGCCTGGCGGTGCCGGGGCTTGTCGAAGGCTCGGTCTGCCGCTGGATTCCGAACCTGCCCTATCTCGACGGTGTCGACATCGCGGCCTTGTTTCCTCGTCTGCGCGTTGCCGTTGGCAATGACGCACAGATCGCCATGCTGGCCGAAACGATCGAAGGTGCCGCAAAGGGCCTGTCCGATGCCATCCTGCTGGCGATCGGCACCGGTATCGGCTCCGCCGTTCTGGTCAATAACCGCATCGTTGCCGGCGCATGTGGCGGCGCCTGCTCTTTCGGCTGGGCGTGCGCCGACATCAAGGATGAAGGCGAGGACCGTAGCGGCTGGCTGGAGCGCTTCGCTTCCGGGCGTGGGTTCGATGCCGCGGCGCGCCAGATCGGGTTGGCCAATGGCGGCAGGTTGGTCGAGGCCGCCCGGGCTGGCAAGACGGCCGCACTTGACGCGTTGGAGCTGCCGGCGCGCCGGCTGGGCACTGCCCTTGCGGGTGCGGTCGCGCTGCTCGATCCGCAGGCGATCCTGATTTCCGGGGGCCTTGCCGATGCGCTGGACGTGGTAGGGCCGCCGCTGCTTTCGGCTTTGCGGCGTCAGCTGCCGCCGCATCTGCGCGACATCGTTCTGCGCTCAGGCGAATTCGGCTCCCGCGCCGGTCTCGTCGGCGCCTCGCTGGCCGGCCTCGCCGGAGCACAGTGGAGGCAGATAAGATGAGCGAGCCGACCTTTCAGCAACCCGACCGCCGAAGGCCCGAGCCGCTCTGGTATCAGGTGGAAGAGGCCATCCGCGCCATCGTCAAGAGCGGCGAGTGGGCGACCGGCGACCAGATTCCGGCCGAAGACAGACTGTGCGCCCTGTTCGGGGTGAGCCGTATCACGCTACGTCACGCCCTGCGCAATCTCGAGGAGCACGGGCTGCTCAGGCGCGAACATGGCCGCGGCACCTTCGTGCGCTCCACCACGTTGGTCGCAGGCACCCGCGAACTGACCAGCTTCACGCAAGAAATGGGCAATATGGGCGTGGTCGCTGGCTCGCGCTTGCTCGACTGCAGCCTGACCACCGCCAATGTCGCCGCGGCCGGAGCGCTGGAGATCGAGGAGGGCGACCCGGTGGTGCGCATCCGGCGGCTCAGGCTGGGCAACAACGAGCCGATCGGTATCCAGACGGCGCAACTCTCGGCCGCGCGCGTGCCCGGCTTTCTCGATGCCGGCCTCCTGCAGGGCTCGCTCTACGAAGCGCTGGAACGCCATTACGGCATCGTGCCGGTCGCAGCGCGCGAAAACTACCGTGTCGGCGCTGTCGGGGCGGCGGATGCCGAGTTGCTTGATCTGCCGGCGGGGAGTCCCGCTTTCGTGGTCGAGCGCATCACCACCGACGAGCGCGGCCCGTTCGAATTCACCGTCTCGGTGATGCGTGGCGACCGCTACGAAATCCGCTCGACGCTGCGTGCCGGTCGCGCCGCGCCAACCGCAAGAAGCTGAGCCATACCCAAGCCGACCCATAACAGGAGTACCGACGTGTCCGATCTTTACATACCCCGCCTTGCCGCCCTCATCGAACAGGCCTCGAAAGCCAATGCCGAAGCCTTTGGCGAAGCGGCCAGCCGCTTTGCCGACACGCTCGAGAGCGGCGGGTTGGTTCATCTTTACGGCTCGGGCCACTCGGTGTTGCCGGTCCAGGAAGTGTTTCCGCGCTACGGCAGCTATGTCGGCTTCAATCCGCTGACCGACCCGCGTGTCATGTGGCATAACGTGCTCGGCGCCGGCGGCGTGCGCGAACTTCTGTGGCTGGAGCGGACCGAGAAATACGCCGAGAAATTCCTCGACCACCAGCCGCTGAACAAAGGCGATTCGATCATCATCTTTGGCCACAGCGGCCGCAATTCGTCCGGCATCGACACCGCGCTTTATGCGAAAAAACGCGGCATCTTCGTCGTTGCGATAACTAGCAAGAACAATCTCGACAAGCCGGCGACGCACTCTTCCGGCAAACGGCTTGCCGATGCCGCCGACCTTGTCATCGACACCTGCTCGCCGATCGAGGATGCCATCGTGCCGGTCGAGGGCTGGAGCCGGCCGGTCTCCGGTTCGTCGACCGTGCTTGCCATGATCCTGGCGCATGAGCTGATCGCCCGCACCGCCGAGGCGCTTTCGAAACGCGGCATCGAACTGCCGGTTTTTGCCTCGCCGACAATTGCCGGCGTCACACTGCACGACACCGACGTCATCTATGGCGTCTATCGCGAGAAAATGCTCGAGGCGCAGAAGAAGCACCTGCCGACGTTCCAGGCGACCATGCGCGGCGAATGACAACCGGGCAGGGCACGCAAAACGCTAGGACGTAGACTCATCACCGCGTAGCCAGATGCGAGTTGACACGAGTTTCAGGGCAGCAAGGTAGTTTTCTGCCAGCTTGTCATATCGAGTTGCGATGCGACGGAACTGCTTGGCCTTGTTGAAGAACGTTCGACGAGGTTGCGGGCCTTGTAGAGAAAGGGGCTGAAGCACATTGGGTCCTTGCGGTTGGCCTTGGGCGGGATGTTGGCCCATGCGCTCGGTGACGGCATTGCGCAAGGCGTTGGCATCATAGCCCTTGTCGGCGAGCAGCATGGCACCCTCGGGCAAATCCTTGATCAAGTCCGCTGCGTAGCCGATGTCACTCATTTGACCTGCCGTGAGCGTCAGCTTGATCGGCCTGCCTTCGGCGTCGACAAGAGCATGGATTTTGGTCGTCAGCCCGCATCGGGAACGACCGAGACAATAATCTCGATCCCCCTCATATGAGGCACATCGTGTCAATGGTAGTGGTGACGGCTTAGTCACTTTCGAACGTAGTCGGGATCGGCCTCGCGGCGAATTGCGGAACAAGTCCACATCACCTCATATCCGGTCGGCTCGGGTGGAGCCTGCACCCATATCCCGCATGCACGGGCAAGTTTGGCGAGGCCGGGAAGGATGGGACCCATCTTTTTGACGGCGTTAACAGCCCTGGGGGGCGCCGGTCCACATCCATCCCGCTTCGTCGCAAGTGACGTTGGCCGCCCTCGCGTCGAACTCTTTCGTCAGGCCTTGGTCATGGCGCCCTCCGGCAGCAGGCCCTGGGTCAGATACCGCCACAAGGCGATTATCAGCTTGCGCGCCAAGGCGACGATCATGGTGCGGCGGATGCGTCCTTTGCCGGTGCCGACGCGCTCGTGAAACCAGCGCGCGAGACCGCTATCGGGCTGATGGCGCAGCCACAGCCAGGCGAGTTCAATGGCGGTTCGTCGCGCTCGCGGATTGCCCGATCTCTGGATGCCTTGGTCGCGGCTGACCGCGCCGCTGCTCCAAGGGCTGGATGCAAGACCGAGATAACCGGCGACCTCACGCCGGTTCTGGAAATCGCGGAAGAACACCTCGTTCGTCATTACGCTTGCGATAGTCAGGCCGATGCCACGCAGATGACTCAGTTGGGCGATCCCGGGAGCTGTGGTCTCGGCGGCCTGACGCTGCTCAGCCTCGACCTCCATGATCATCTCGATTACTTGCCACAAGCGGCGGCACTCGCGCTTGATCTCGTTCTTCAGGCAGGGCGGCAGATCCCGCCCGTCAGCCGTGCGCAGCGTCTCGAGCTGCTCACGCCAGTCCCGTCTGGCTGGCTTGAAGTCGCGGATGCCCTGGGTCATCAAAAGCCCCTTGACGCGGCTCGAATGCTGGCCGCGTTCGTTGACGAGCCGAGCCCGTTCCCGGCTGCGACGGCGATCGTTCTCCTGCTCGAGGCTCGGCACTCGCACAACCCGGCAGACCCTCGGCTCGCCACGTTCCATCGCCATCAGCGTGCGCAGCAGCGCCGCCGCATCGAGGCGGTCCGTCTTGGCGCGGCGTGACCGGCGGTCGACCAGGATGCTGGCCGCGTCCAGAACCTGATT
>NZ_JAMYKT010000037.1:0-42237 GCF_040317515.1 Mesorhizobium sp. M1428 | reverse complement strand
AAGCGTCATCTTTTTTGGTAAGCGAAGCCTAACCAGCCTCAAGGCGGGATCTTGTCCTGTGCCGATGGCGGTGAGCGCGCGGTTGCAAAGAAGAACCATAGAGGGGGAACGAACGACGGCATCTCTAGCGCCAACCATCGCGTCCTATCCGGAGAGGATAATGGGGACGCCACGTTTCCGCAGAAGCGAAAAAGTAACCACGACTGCACAGCAACCGTTCATGCGCAGTCCAGGAGCCTCAGTGCGCTGGCTCATAGGCGAGAGCCCCCCGCATTGCGGACCGCATTGACGAGCACCCAAAATCGAGCCCCAATCGGATTACATCATTTGTTTGGGGATTCACATGAACCGATTTCTCTTTGTAATGGCTGACTTTCTGTCCCGGCCGCCCGGCTTTTATGTGATCATCGTGGCCATGATAGCCTGCACTGCGATGGTCCCTTTCGGCCTAACAAGCGTAATCACCTATGCGCTTTCCGTAGCTGCGATTGTGATTACCGGCGTTGTTCTGATCCAGGGTTATCGCGACACTGCTGCCATCCATGCCAAGCTCGATGAAATTATCGTTGCATTGAAGGAAACGAGGAACAATGTGGTCGGGCTGGAGCACGCCGAGCCTGAGGAAATTAAGGCCCATTTGGCGCGGCTCGAAATGGAAGCGGCGGCGGCGGATCGAGAAACCAAGCACGGGGGAGTCTCTGGCCCGTGAGCCCTACTCAAAAGCCATCATGGGCAAGCTGAGTCCGGCACGAGGCGGTCGCTTCCGAGGGAGTGCATCTTTCGCAGAGCTGGCGAAAGCACTTCCAAGTTATGGGCAGGTTTGCCAGCTTTGCCCGCGCTATGTGGAAGCACACCGCCGTCGAGCGCTGCCGCATTTTCCCGGGAACGTCGACGCCGCGGAAGCCGTCGGCATAGCGATGCCGGCGAAGCCTGCCTGCGGTCCAGATGGCGAGAGCAATATGAGCTCACACCACGTCTCTAATAACGGCATCTAATTTCGGAGGCCAACGCTCGGAGGCCTTTGCGTAAAAAGTCCCTGTTCGATTGCGGCCGCCTTGAAGGCATCGATCGCAGCTTGTTGGTTGCAATGACCGGCCAAGCATTCCTTGATCATTCGGACGGCTTCGACCCGCCGCGGCTTGGCCGCGTATGGCCATGGTTGTTCAAGCGCTTTCGCAGCGTCGGAAATTGATGCAACCACCATCGGCTTGCAATTCAGGTAAATTGTAATCGGAATGAACGCCTGCATTTTTCTCGCTCACCAGGATTGAAGGCGGCTAAACGCGAAGAGAGGGCGGAAGTTGCATGACGCGCATCTTCGCGATTTTAAGCCCCGCTACACGATGCAATTGAGACTGAACAGGCTGTGCTCGGGGCATGCTAAACTCAAATGAACGCCCGTTCGCGGGTCGGCGAACAAATTCGCCGACAAACTCCACCGCGCGGTTTACGAACCATGGGCAAGATGATCGCCGTAGGAAGGCCGGTAAATTCGAATCACGGCGGCTCTGAAAGGTTCCACCGTGGTGCTGCCGGACGGTCCAATTCGGTGTCTAGCGCGGCGACTGCGACTTCTCGGCCGGCCGCTGGCGGGCATTCAGCATGCGCGCTTCGCGTAGCAATGACGGGGGGTCCGTGCCGAACATGTTTATCAGATCCAGGACCTGGGCCGCCGTTATGCCGGTTTCCTTCGCAACAGACTTCGCTACGAGACTTTTGAGGTCGTCATGATCGCTCTTGTCGTCGTCCATAGTAAACTCCCAGCCACGCTTGCGTGTGTCGGTCGCCGTGATACTCGTTTCTCGAGTTAGTTGCATCGCAACGCTCGGTAACAGCTTTCGTTGCATTCGGCGCCGGGAAGAACAGTATATCATTTCGGTCTAAGAAGTTCGAGGAGCTCGCCCTCGTGCTTTTGCCCTCCAACAAAGGTCAAAACGCGAGATGCGAGACGTCGCCGTCCAAGGGCGAGGTTCGACGTTTCGTCGACGCAGTGCCGTTGAAGTACGCGGTGGCACAAACCTAGGTCGGCGGGGTCAAGGCTGGTTTGAACGGCGCAACGTCCCTGACCCATGCTTGGTGAATAGCATTCGATCGATCATCAGTCCCGCCGTGCTTCATATGCGGCGGGCTTTTTATTCCACTAGCGGGAACAACCGAGCCACCCCGAAGGTTCGGTGCTGGCAGCAAGTTTACTCCTGATGGCTGCAGGATCGGTCAAGCCGGTCGAGGCCCGCGTCTTTCATCCCTCCGAAGACGCGGGCCTTACTGCATAGATTCCGTCACAGACGCGAAACTGGAAAGAAGTTGCTGATCGCCGGGAGCTGACTGTATCGTGTGAGGGACTTCGAGGCCGCACCTTTGCCGCTCTGGTCAACCTGCGTCGAGCCTGCCCGCCGCCGGAACCGAAGCTCTATGCGTCCTACACGACGCCGATCGATGAGTAACGGATGATCACCTCGTCCTGACGAAAGCGTCGCTCAAGGTCAGCACGGCGTATCCGCCAGGCTGGCAGATCATTGTCCTCCGCCATCACCTCGAAGATGACGATTTCATCGTTGCTGCACTGGTCGCCTTGCCGCCACAGACCTTCGGCAGGTGCCTGCAAAAAAGCCGTAACGCCGGCGAACTGCTGGGCCAGTTCCTCTTTCAGCCGGTCGAATTCCTGTTTGGGGAACGGTCTGCCGGAATTGTCCGCGGGAGGTAGGAGGATTTGAAAAAGATACATGCTGAATCCCGATGATCATGAACGGTCGCCGTGTCTCTTCGTTCCTCATGCTTTGTTCTCGGCGTCGGCGCCGGGCGCCGTGTGCTTGATGTCACCGTGGGCCGTGTTCGGCCTGGGACCAATGTTCGCTCTCGCCATTTGCAAGATAGTTGTGCATGTCGGTTGCTGCGACCGCTGCGTGGCCGAATGCTACGGCAAGCTGATTGATCTCGTCGACCACATCTCCGGCTGCATAAAGTCCGCGGACCGCAGTGCGCTGGCGCGAATCCACGACGAGATTGCCCGCTTTGTCACAGCATGCACCAAGGTCGACCGCAAGCTGCGAGCGGATCGTTGAGCCCATCGCAGGGTAGATGGTCTGGAACGAGAGCGTTGCGCCGTCGATGAGTTCCACTACCGCCTCCCGGCCCGTGGCGCAAACGGCATTGGGTCTGCATATGCCGATCTTGATTCCGGCGCTTTTGAGTTTGTTACGCTTGTCCGGGGAGAGCTCGGATGGATCGGTAATCAGCAGGGTGAGATCCTGAGTGAAAGTGCGCATGAACAACGCCTTTTTCATTGCGTGTTCGGTCGGTCCGATGATGGCCACCCGCTTGTCGATTGCTTCATAGCCGTCGCAGATAGGGCACAATCGCAAGACGCCAGCTTGGATCATGTCGGTAGCGCTAGGAAGATCCGGGAGGACGTCAACAACGCCGGTTGCAATGAGCACCGAGCGGGCACGAATGGGAGACGAAGCGGCCGCCAAAAACCCAGCCTTCGTTTTGCGAATGGATACGATCCTGTCGCGGACCAAGCTTGCGCCGTATCGAGGAGCCTGCAGTTCGAGGCGCTCAAGCAGGTCAGGGCCGGTAATGCCATCTGGGAAGCCCGGGCAGTTGCGTGTCAAGGGAATCCACTTTGCACGGCTTTCATCTGCGTCGACAACAATTACTCGCCTTCGAAATCTTCCAAGGTAAGTCGCAGCCGTTAGGCCCGCTGGCCCGCCACCTACGATCAGGCAGTCGAAGCTTCCTTCATGCCGGTTCGTGTCACGGTTGGCCATTCAGAAATCCTGAATCACAAGGCTGGATCGCGAGGGCACAGCCGAACGCCGTTGAAGGAACGCGGAGCTGGCGATTTGGTTACAAATGTGGAGCTCCCAATTGGTCGGACAGTTCAGCTATTGAGACAATGCTTTGATACCTGCGGAGGGGAAGCCATCTTCAGCGCGGTATCCGGATGGATACCGACAGAATAGGTCGACGACGGGCTGGCGGAGTAAGCGTCCGCGGCACAAGCAGGATGAAGTAGGCGGGCGTTTCCCTCACTTGGCCTGGGCCAACATGACCGGCCTTCAGAGACGGCGGCAGCTGCTGTAGCGATTTCTTCAATCAGCTCCAATATCCGCCAACAAGACTGCTGCGCAGCCAGTGTTCGTCCATCACCATTTTGCCGGACTTCCGCAGCCCGGACCAGAGCGGATTTACACCGTTGCGGTCGATTCGCCGGTGCTCGCCAAGCCTCGACAATTGTTCTATGCTCTCTTTGGCACGGCATGGTCGTGATTGCGACACAGAAGGCTGTTGTCCTGTGGGGGGTTCCATGTTCGAAGTCGTCGGAGACTGGTGGAAGACGGGCTCGAGAAGCTGCTTCGCCCTAAACACCACCCTTGGCTTGATCGTTGCGCTATCGGTGCTGTTGGTACCTGGGCTGGAAAGCGCCAATGCACAGACGAACTGGACGCTCGACCCGACGGCGTCCGTGCTCACCTACCAGTCGGTCAAGAAGAACACGATCGTCGAAACCAACAAGATCAGGAACATAGCCGGCACTCTTTCTTCGGCGGGTGAGGCCAAGATCACCTTTGACCTCAACTCCGTCGACACCGGTGTCGACCTTCGCAATGTCCGCATGCGGTTCCTCTTCTTTGAGACATTCAAATATCCGTCCGCCGAACTGACCGCAAAAGTGGACCCTGCCGCATTTGCAGACCTGGCGACCAAGCGAAGGGTGAAGGCAGTACTGCCATTTCGCCTCAACCTGCACGGGGTCGATAAGGATCTCGAGGCCAATGTTGTGGTGACCATGATCAGCGACAGCATGGTCTCCGTCGCTTCGGAGGCGCCTGTTGCCGTGCATGTCGAGGACTTCGGACTGCTGCCGAATGTCGACAAACTGCAGCAGGCCGCCAATGTGACCAACATTGTTCCGACCGCTTCGGTATCGTTCGATTTCGTGTTCAACGCTGACGGCAGCAAGCCCGCGGCCGTGCAGACAGTCGCGGCAAGTACTGCCGACGTCGGACCCGTCTCCACCGATGCCGCGAAGGCGAACTTCAGCGACGAGGAGTGCCTCAACCGGTTCGCGGTGCTCTCCCGCACTGGTGCCATCTACTTTCGGTCGGCGAGCGCGCGCCTCGACAACCTAAGCCGCCCGCTGCTGGCGGAGGTGGTTGGCGTGGTCGGCAAGTGTCCCAGCCTGAAGGTAGAGGTTTCCGGCCATACCGATTCCGACGGTTCGCCTGAGGCCAACAAGCTGCTGTCGGAGCGCAGGGCTCAGGCTGTTGCCGACGCCATCGTTGCCGCGGGTATTGCACGAACGCAGATCACGGCGACCGGGTATGGCGAGGAGCGGCCTGTTGCGGCCAACGATACGCCGAAGGACAAGGCGCTCAACCGGCGGATCGAGTTTTCCGCCACCAAGCTCGTCAACTGAGGAAGGACCTCTTGTTCCGGCGGGGCTTCCAGCTGATTGCCTGTTTTGGCAGCACCCCGCGCATGATCGGGCTGGTGACGCTCTCTCTATTGTTGGCATTGACGGCGGCCAATGCGGAACGCCGTGTTGCTCTGGTCCTTGGCAACTCCCAGTACCAGCATGCGCCGGCGCTGACCAACCCGGTCCGCGACGCGCAGGCTGTTGCCGACCGCCTTGCGACGTTGGACTTTGAAGTCGTCTCCGGTTTCGATCTGACCAAATTGCAGACCCAGACGACCATTGCGCAGTTCGCAAAGCAGGTTCGCGGCGCCGACATTGCCCTTTTCTTTTACGCCGGCCATGGTTTGCAGGTTTCAGGCAGCAACTACCTCCTTCCGGTCGATGCCGCATTGGAAGACGAGACCTCGCTTGATTTCGAGGCCGTGCCTGTCGAGTTCGTTTTGCGGCAAATGTCGCGCGAGACCAGCATAAGACTGATTTTCCTCGATGCCTGTCGCGACAATCCCCTGGCCGAAGTGTTGGCAAAGGCGGCCGGCAAGGGAGCGAGAAGCGGGCTTGCCGAAATCCCGATCGAGAATGGCGGCGCCGGCACGCTGGTCGCGTTCTCCACCAGTCCCAATCAGGTCGCCTATGACGGATCGAGCGAACATTCGCCGTTCACGTCTGCGTTGCTTGCCCATATCGGAGCTTCGAACGTCTCCATCACCGATGCGATGAACATGGTCACCGCCGATGTCTTCAAAGCAACCGCCGGCAAGCAGCGCCCGTGGATCAATGTCTCGCTGACCACCGAGGTCGTATTGCACAGAGTCGATCTCAACGCGCCGCTGATCGTCGGCGAAGCGACCGGTCCGCAACCAGCGGAAGGCGGCTCGGATGGGCGCAACGCCACCGGAAATTCGTCAGGCGAGGATGAGGCACAGCTTGCACTTAATGTCCTGCGGCAGAAAATCCCGAAACTGGCTTCGGACGATCCGATCTTTTTCGACCGACCTGTCGATTTTGGAGATCCAAAGATCGACGGCAAGAGTATCGCCGAGCTGATCACGGGCAAGCCGCTCTTTGCTCCCGTGGAAGGGCTCGACAAAGCGGTGTGGCAGGGCAAGCACTGCAATGGCTGTCATGAGTGGAATGAGGTTCGGCTGTGCGAACAGGCGAAGAATTTCGCCGCCAACGATGTCTCCGTGCTGCGCCTGCAGCATCCGCTCGGGACGCGCTTCAAGGTGGCGCTGGCCAAGTGGGCGCAAGGCGGCTGCAAGTAAGATCTGGACCTTCGGTTCGAAAATTCTCGGTCAAACAGGCTATGGGGCCAATCCCCGCATAGACATTCGTCGTGTGCGGAAATCAGAAAACGGCCCGATTGAGAGCCACGGATGAGCTCCACAACAGCGTGTCGGCCCGCGCCATCCTGATCGAGATGAAAAGCATTCCTTGCTGCACGAAGCCCTCTAAGGGGACCCTATTAGTGGCGGATGTTGAAGGGTCCGCAACGCTCGACAGTCTGCACCGAAAGTGCCCGCGCGATACCCGCTCGCGGAACTGGAACGATCTAAACGATCTAATCGTGCCTGGTGTGCCTTTAGAACGGCCGTAGCGGCCCTCCGTGACCTGGGCCCACACGCAGACGAGACGAACCTCGAACTGTGTGAAATTCTGATCGATCTGGCGACATATGATGGAAGGGCCGTCCTGCTCGACACCGAAGAATAGCCAGAATAGCTAAGGAACAAATCGGATCACGGGATGGTTCGGACCTATTCGCATGTAGGCCGGCCATGGTTGAGTTCGACGAAAGAAACAGAAGGTTATCGCCGATCTCATACGACGGTGGATCACGTCAGAAGCCATCCGCGACTACCTCCGCAAGGCGCTAAATCTTCCGGTAGATCAGGGGCTTCCGGATGAGCACAAGTCTTTGCTTGATGAAATTGATAGGGTCGACAAAGAGTGATCGCATGACTGGTTTGCTCCGGTCCCGTCAATCTACGTCTGCAACTCACAGGGCAACAGCAAGTAACTCATGAAGTGGACCAAGCGTGGCCGTCAGTGGAGCGTGGGTCTAGCTGATGCCGCCACCACGAAGCACGAACAGCCTACCGACGTTTGATCAGTTCGGAAGGCAATCGTCAGGTTTGCGCAAGCGGCTAGGGTTGGAAGTCGATGCAGAAATGCCGAAGCACTTTGCCGGGTTGCTAACCGCGCTTGACCAGCGTGAGCAGGAACTGGCTGACGAGCCTTCAGTACGCTTTCGTACCTCGAATTGATTCAAATATGGCCGTCATGGCAACGTTGCCCAGAGAACACCTAGATCGCGGCGAGCAGGGACAGCAGCACATTGCTAGAACTCATCTTCCGGGGCTGAGACTGGTGGCCCGCAAAATCCACCCGACGTCGCCCTCTAGACCGAGGAAAGCACCGAGGCGAAGAGGCGGACGACGGTAGCCAACCCGCGGATGAGAATCTGATCAACGTCATCTCTGAGCCCCCCCTCGGCCCTGCGCAGTTCCAGCCAATCCCGACTCCTTTGGACACCCGCGCCAAGCAGTTGTTCCCTCTCGCCTTCAGCCCTGACAGAAAACATGCGAGGCTAGTATGCGTCCGCTGATTGGCGCAGCGCCTCGGTCTCGGCCATCTGTAAGCCCATTTCAACAAAGGCAGATAGGACGGCAAAACGGTCCGCAAGTGCAACACGCGCGAGTCCTGCCAGAACTCCGGCATTGACGGCATGGGCGGCAGGCAACGGCTGTAAGGCCGGTGGCACTGCTGTGCGGCCGGTGGATCCGCCAGTACCAAAGCCATTGCTACGCCGTACCGCAGCCAACGCAATCCAGGCGCCCGGGGTTGTAGGTGGCACTGCCGCTGCCTGGCCCAGCGCGGCGCGATGGTGGGCGCTGCCCGGTTCGCTGACCCAGTTGCTGACGAGTGCGAGCAGTTTTTGATCAGTTTCATCGAGCAGCTCGCTCAAATGCCCAAGGCATTCATGAGCCCACCAGACCGCAGCCCGATCCGGCAGCAGGTAGGCGCAAAAGGTGATTGCCTCTTCGGGAACGCGCCCGGCGAGGAGGCCGCGGCAAAACTCGATCGAACGCTGTTCGGTTGGAAGGGTTCGCATGTCCAGGGCAGCCGCAGGACAAGCCATGAAAAGATCTCGTGCCGTTTTGAATCGGAGCCCGTTGGCCATGACGCCACGCTTTCATCGAGAGCCTGCCGGCACTCAAGCCCGCAGCGCGGCGCGGGTCAAGTCTCAACTTGCGGCGGGGTGATGACCGGTGACACAGCCGCGGCTCGGTATTTCCCGCAGACAATTGCTTCGGAATTTGGTATGTTCACGGTTGGTTAATATCGGATGCTCAACAGGAGTAACCGCTATGCGGTGGGCCAGTTCACCCTTGGTGTTGGCGGTCTTGGTTTTCTCGACCCATGTTTACGCCGACCCGGTCCAGAAATCAGAAGATATCGTGAAGTTTTTTGCCGGCGTGGCCGATCTTGGCAAGTCGCGTGGAATTTGTGTCGGCACCGATGAGCAGTGCAAGAGCAGGACCAAGGCAAAAGACGGACCCGCCGACAAATCCAGTCTCGACATGCTGATCAATTTCGGACTCGATTCGGCCGAACTCGACGCGACCGCGCGCGCCGAGCTTGCGGAGTTTGCCAAGGCCCTGAAGGACAACCGGCTAAGCACTTTCCACTTTGTCGTCGAAGGCTATACCGACGCCTCCGGTCCGGCAAACTACAATGAGCGGCTCTCACAGCGGCGGGCGCAATCTGTGACGTCCTTCCTGACAGCAAGCGGCATTGAGGCTGCCCGCATTAACCCGATTGGCCTGGGCGAAGCGCATCCGCGCAGCCCCAATCCGTACGATGCTGTCAATCGCCGTGTGGAAATGCGCATAAAGACCGAGTAGCGAACGCTGGCGCATGCCGCCGGAAACTGTGCGGCAGTTTCGAGCCACAACGGCATTGCGGCGGGCAGGGCAGTCGTTTGAACGCCTGCTGACAGTTCCTCCAGCTCGCCGCCCACCACCACCCTGGCGCTGAGGTGCAGCGGCTTGGTCGGGAAATCGCGGACCCGGGAACTAATCGGGCTGCGTCTGCGAAGCGGTTGCGACTTGCCGACGCCGGCCCTGGTTCAAAGCGCATTCTGAACGGAGCTCAGCATCGCCGTGATCACCTGTTTGTACTTTGCGAACTCGGGCGATGTCTGCCGGACCTCAGTCGTGGTCGTGGACTGCTGGCTTGCGGCGGTCGTGGCTGGGCTGAGCTTTCGACCCATCTTCCTTTCGGCCCAGTCCACGACATAGCTGGCGGTCTTGCCGGTGAGAAAGGGATTGGCCTGAATGACGGCTGATCCGAGCACGGCGCTCAGTTGCGCCGAACCCGACGCCGACAGCACCTGATGCGCCCCCTCCATGCCGAGGAAATGGCACAGATAGAGCCGGCCGGCTGTGATCTGGTGGCCACGCGCCCGAAGATAGGCTTCGCCCTCTCGCGCCAGATTGCGAACCATCTCGCGCGAGATCGTGGCGTCGTAACGCAGGGCAAGCAGGTCGGCGGTCGAGAGCGTGCGTGCCAGTTCAGGGCGGTATGTATTCATCATCCGGATCCAGGTTTTGGTAATGAACTGGCCGGCGCCGGTCGCTGAAGAATTCGGGTTCTTGGCACGGGCACTGCCGCCACTTTCGACGTGGACGATGCGGTCGGTGAGCGTTTCCACGGCGGAAAGATCCGACGCGACCGCGGTAACTGTGCCCAGCGGGTCGATCGCCGCGCCATTCTGGTAAAGTTCGAAATGCAGGTGCGGTCCGGTCGACAGTCCGGTGGTGCCGATGTAGCCGATGATGTCGCCTGCCTTCACCTTGGTGCCGACACCTCCGACGATTGCGAATTTCTGCATGTGCGCATAGCGCGTCTCGCGCCCGCTGCCGTGCGAAATCTTGACCAGATTGCCATAGCCGCCCCCATCGCCCTGGAAGCTGATTTCGCCATCGAAGGCGGCTGCGATCGGCGTGCCGACCGGCGCCGCCCAGTCGACGCCCTTGTGGATGCGAACGGTGCCCAGAATTGGATGCTTGCGCGGCCCGAAGGTCGAGGTCAAGACCCCGTTGACCGGTGTGACCATGCCGTTGGTGACCGTCAGCGAGCGGACCTGATCGTCGCCTGTCACGCATGCAAACTGGCCATCGCCCTGCTGGAAGACGAAACAGTCGAGACTTTTTGTCGTGCCCTGGACACCAACATACAGCACGCGCCCGGCGCCTTCGTCCTTGCCGCGCGGCGTCTGCGAATAGATCAGCACAAGACGCTGGTCCTCGCTTGCGAAGGCGTCCAGATCCTGTCCTCTCGACAGATACATGATGGCTTCGCCGATCACGCCGGTCGGAACGCTATTGCGTGCCGCGGTCGAATAGATCGCGTCGAGCAGACGATACTGCCTTTTGTGGGCGCCTTCGGCGGGCGCGCCCGAGTAGTTGAACAGATCTTCACGTACCCAAGGATCAACGCCCGATACGAACACGCCCGCGGCATTGCGCGTCAGCGTACCGACAAAGACGTTCTTGGCGTAGATCGACACCTGCATGAGGGACATCGTTGTCGTCTCGCGGTTGGGCCGGTATCCACGCATGGCCACGACATAGCCCGGTTCCAGGCCGTCCCGGCCGAAGAGGGCCTTCAGCGCCTCGCCTGCCTGCTTGGCGTCGTCGGCGGAGAAATGTGCATCGAGCGCAACGCTGTCCAGACTGCGATCGTTGAGGATCTTCACGAACGTGTCTTGCGTCGTTTCGAACCGCTGATATTCGTTCGTGACGGTTACGACGCTGGTGTTGTTTTCGATCTGGGTCTTGTGGAACGCGGGAAGAGCTGCATCGCCTGCATCGATTGTTTCACCCCAGCCGGCCTCCGGGTCGTCGGCTTCGGCCAGTTGATCGGCAGCAGGCGCGGGTTCATCCGGGGCAGGAAATGGCTGAAGGTTGTTCTGCAGATCGCTGGAAGCGGCGGGAGCCGTCTTTCGTTGCGCCTGGAAGAATGCAAAATCCTCCTGCGTCGACGGTATGGTCGTCATGAATTTCTCGCTGGCGCTGAGCATGACGTCGGACAAAATCTCGATCTGTGGCGAAACCCCGGCCAGGTCGAGTTCGGCCGGACGTGGAACAACACGGCCTTTCGTTGCGGCGCCGGAATCGGGTGCGAGCGTGATCCACATCGGGTCCCCCGGCAGGCCGATGATGGCAGGTACATAAACAGAGGCATCAGCCGGCACATCGTCGGCTCCTTCGACCGCATGCAGCTCCTCGTCTTCGTCGCCAAACGACCAATAGTCCGCGGTGAGATAGAAGCCGGCGGCAATCGAACAAAGGAAAACCGTGGCGAAGCCGGCAAGAAGCCTGCGCCAAAACGTGCGCCGGCGAAGGGCAGCGCGTGCTTGCTTCTTCTCCTTGAAGGTGGTGTCGATAGCGTGCGTCACGGACTGTTTCCGGTCAGGAAAAACGTCCAACGCACCTGTTCAAGCGTATCGACTTCAACAAATCGCGCGGCAATATGGCCGCGCTGCCAGCATTCGTCGATGCCGCGTATCGAGAAACGTCGCCGCTCAATGCACATTTCGGTCGATCCGGTCAGGATGGCATGGCCGAAAACGTCAGTGGCGTAGAGGTAGATGTAGCGGTTCGCCAGTTCCTCGCGGATGACATTCACGCACTGATTTGCGCCGATGGTCCACCAGCCATCGGTCTGGTCGGCATTGTCGACCTCCTGGCCGACGGCGAGGTTGACAACGTCGAGCGTCTGATTGCACACCGTGAATTCGGCGCGCGCTTCGTTGCATGAGAGCACGGCCAGCAACGCGGCGGCCGAAACGACCGCAAGCCTCGTGCGGCCCCTCGAGGCAAGCAAGGTTCGAAGCCGACCACGCTGCTTCAAAGGCAGGTCGGAAGACGAGCGGGGCAGAATCGAGCTATGGAGTTCCATCGGACGCCCATGCTACCCGCCGAGCCGGAAATACTTGGCACTGGCCGAGAACTTGGATCCCTTGGCCTCGATTTCCTCGAGAATTTTGGGCAACAGCCGTGAGGCTGGCATTGGCGTGGAGAATGCAGCCGACTGGATATCCTGGGGCCCGGTAATCACCATGATGATCTGCGGCACGGCCTTGCCTGCTGCCCTGTCGGCGGCGCCGAGACCGATCGGGATGCTGAAGGTAGCCTTGTCCGATTGCACGACCATGCGGTCGTCGAGGTTGAACATCATGCCTTTGTGGTCGATCAGCAGCACGCTGGAAATGAGCCCGCCACGCGTCACCAGCGTACCGCTGATCGGCGTACCGTTCGGCACCGATGTTCGATCGAGGACAAGCTGCGGCTTTTCGCCAGCAGTCTGCCCCAGAAAGCGCAGGAAGTTGGTGACTTCGCACTGGCTCGGCTCAATGAGGCGCACGTTGATGTCCGGCTCAACGTGGAACTTTGCCTGGAAATCAGCCAACATCTGCTCGAAGGGCTGGACCGCGGTTCCAAATCCTTCGATGGCAGCGGTCTTATCGGTTATCGAGGTCACGGCGGCGTAGAAACAGTCGCCACCGCTGAAGTCGCGAACCCACGAGACGCGTTGCGCTATATCGTCGATTACCGGGGCAACTTCTGGCTTAGGCAAGTTCAGGGCGACCACGGCCTGGTCTGGTTCTTTGGCCGGCGGCAGGTCGGCCTGCTGCTCCTTTGCCCTCGTCGCATCCGGCTGGCGTTCAGCCGGCTTGGGAACGGGCGCTGCGGGTATCGCCTTCGCCGGCCGGCTCGCCTGGTGTTTGGGCGGCGGCAGGTCGGCCTGCTGCTCCTTTGCGCTCGTCGCATCTGCCTGACCTGCAGCCGGTTCGGGAGCTGGCGTGGCCGGTTTCGCCTCCGCCTGTTGGCTTGCCTGCTGTTCAGGCTTTTGGCTCGCCGCGGCGTCTGGTTCGGGCGGCGTCGGAGCCTTTTCGACCGGCGGGAGGGCAGGAACAAGCTTGGCAGGTGGCGAGGGCGTTTCGGGCTGAATTGACGGCGTTGCGTTTTCGGCCGGCGGTTGCGCCGCACTTGCTGACGGCGTCGACGTTTCCTCGGATTTCGGGAGTATCTTGGGCGACGCTGCCGGCGGCGGCATTCGATCTGCGGCCCCTGCCTGATTTTCGGCTGGTGCTAACGCAGTCTCCGTTTGCGGCTTTGGGGCTGGAACTTCCTGTGGCGGTTCAAGGGTGTCCGCAACATTGTCCGTCGCCAGCGGCTTCGATGCCTCTGCCTCTGGCATTGATGCTTCGGGGACAGGTATCGTTGCTCGTGGGGCAGGCTGTGGGGGCTCTGGCGCGGAAAGCGAGGTCTTGCTGGCGCTCGGCGCGGAGGGCGTTGTAAAGCCGCTGAAATAAACGCCGGCAACTGAGGCGAGAGCCAATGTCGCGAAGGCAGAGATTGCGATGGTTCGCGTCTTTGTGGATCGTCCAGGAACAGCGCCCACGACCGCACGTGGCGGCGCGGCGACCGGTGAGGCTCGCGGTTCGGACAACAGCGCCGGCCGGACATGCGGGACAAACCGCTGCCCAGTCGAGCCTGTTGCCAAAGGCGCTTCGTGGCCCAAGACATTGGATGGCGGGGACGAGGCCTTCGGATTGGGCGCAAGCGTTTGCCCCGCTCGTGGCAGACCCGGCCTGTCGCGGTTTGGGATGGACGTCGGTGGCGATGTCCCTTCGTCCTCGTCACGCGTCATCCTGGCGATCTCCGCCATGCTTACCGGGCGGTCTCGCGGATCCGGCTGCAGCATGGCTTCAACGATGCCGCGAAAATCGTCGTCGATGTCGGACAGGTCAGGCACGGTCCGACGCTTTTCGATGATCTCGAATTGGGACCCGCTCATGTCGATCGGCTTGCCGCGCAGGGCGGCAACCAGCACTAGCCCCAGGCTGTAGATGTCGGACTGCTCGCTGACATCGCCGCTGTATAGCCCAAGCTGTTCGGGGGAAACGTAGTTGTACTTTCCCGCGAATTTTCCGCCGATCAGGGTCTCACCGCCGACGGTCGCCGATCGCGCGATACCGAAATCGATGATCTTGGCGCGGTCAACCCGCCCGCCTGGCAAGATGATGTTGTCCGGAGAGAGGTCGCGGTGAATTGCTCCCGCCTCATGCACGGCGCTCAGACCCGACGTGAGGCGATGGCAGAGCTTGCGTACCTCTTCAGTCGGCATCGGGCCACGCCGGATGATGTCGTAAAGCGACTCGCCGTCGACAAATTCCATCGCAAGGTAAGGACGACCGATTCCGGGGTCGATGGTGAAGACGTGATATCTCACGACGGCATCATGCGAGAGGTGATTGAGGATCGACGCTTCCTTGCGGAACAAGGACAAGATCGTCGGGTCGCGGGCAAATTCGGGCAGGACGATCTTGATCGCGACATGGTCGCCAGTCTGAATGTTGTGCCCGCGGTAGACCTCACCCATGCCGCCGAATGCGATCCGCTCGTCAAGTTCGTAGATGCCGCTAAGCTGCGTACCGACGGCGGTGTTGGCCAGCTGCGGCGATATTCGCGTCTTGTCGTCGGCGCTCATCGGCCTCAACCCTCCGCTCTGGACAGATCAGGGTAGGGGGGGTGCCCATTGCTTCTGTTTGCGAATTTTACCAGCACAATCGTGACATTGTCTGTCCCGCCTCGCTCCAGCACCGTTTTCAGCAGAGCCTCACAGGCCGCCTGAGGTGTCGCAGTCACAACCGTGGCGCCGATCTCGGCATCGGTCAGATGCGCCGTCAGCCCATCGGTGCACAACACAAAGATGTCTCCGGGCATGATTTCGCCTTGCTGGAAATCGATGACGATTTCGTCGCTGACGCCTACCGCATGCGTGATGACATTGCGGCGCGGCCAGGTGAGCGCCTCGGCTGCGCTGATCATGCCGCGGTCGAGAAGTTCCTGAACTTCGGTGTGGTCCTTCGAGATCTGTGAGATCGCGCCGTTGCGGATCAGATAGACCCGGCTGTCGCCCGCCCACAGGCAGGCAAATCGCCCATCCATCGCCAACAGGGCGGCAACGGTGGAGCCGATGGTTATGCCGCGGGACTCGGAGATCCTGCGGATCTCGGCGTTGGCACGGCTCAGCCTGTCCTCGAAGCGTGCACGAAGATCCGGGGCGGAACTGGCAATGCCGATCGTGGCCAGATGATCGACGATGCTGGCTGAAGCAACCTCTCCGGCTTCATGCCCACCCATTCCGTCGGCCACCACCCACAGGCCGGTTCGCGGCTCGACCAGATAGTTGTCTTCATTGTGCTCACGGACACAGCCATTGTGGCTCACGCCGAAGCTTTCAAAGGAAAGGGCGACATCGCTCAACTTGCCACCAAGCGCTTCTCGAAGCGTCCTCTGCAGCGCACTCTCAGGCGCTCGCTGGCGCCACTTTGCCACAGGCTCGAATATTAAAATATCGAAATCTAGCTTTGAGCGCCTGACCGTTGTGGCGGGTCACCACGAGAAAGAGCTCAAGAGATGATTTGAGGGAGCGGCAGCGCTCAGTTGCCTGCTCAACTGCGCATGCTGCGATCTTCCCATCTGGCACGGCTTGCCGGTCCCTAAGCGTTCCAGCTCATCTCACAACCAACCAAGCAGCGGTCAGTACCCCGGAATGTGCGGAAAGACGTCGTAGGATCTCGCCATTATCGGCTCCCCAGAAGACCACCTGGATGCCACTGCCAGGAGCCCGACTTCTTCCAGGATCCGAGTGAGCAGCGTGCCCACCCAGCGCGCATTGCCGACGCAGTTCAAACAGGAGGGTAGATAATAGCCAACTATCGATCCTCGCCGTGACATCCGGCTGGTTAACGCAGGCAACATCGTTTCTATATATTCCTGATGTCAACCAGTGAGATCAGCATGGCTCGAACAGCGCCAAACACTAATATTATCGGGTCTGATAGTCTGCAGGCAGTGTTTCTTCGACGCGCCACATCGGAGCTTGAGCGCATTGCAGCCACTGCCTCACCAAAGGTTCTGGACGCATTGTCGGCCCCGACCGATGCCGGTTCGCTCGCCCGGCATCTCAGCCAGTCGGACGTCATCGGGTCAGCCGTCATAGAACTCGATCCACTCGTCCCCGCCCTGGCAAGAAACGTCGAACACCGCAAAATTCTAATTGAGCGTGCGGGCGGCACGCTGTCGGCCGAGAATGCCGGACGGCTGCTCGGCATCTCGCGTCAGGCAGTGGACAAGCGCCGGCGGGCCGGGTCGTTGCTTGCGGTTCGGCAGGGGAGCGACTGGCACTATCCTGCTTGCCAATTTGACGAAACGGATATGGTCGCCGGCATCGCGGACGTTGTGCGGGCCTACACTTCAGCCGGATCGTGGATGGCGCTGGACTTCTTGCTCGCCCCCGACTCGGTGCTCGGAGGGCGCACGCCACTTGAGGCGTTGAGGGCCGGCGAGGCGGATTCAGTTCTGCGCATTCTACGCAGTGAGGCTGTGGATGGGTTTGCATGATTTCCGTGGATCGGGCCCCGCGCCGCGGTCCACCCGGCCTGGCGCCTCCTCCTCCCGATTGGCTTGACGATATCTCGCTTTCTATTGACAAAATAGAAGCCGGTCAGGTGCTGCACCGTGTTCACCGATCTTGGCTCGACCCGATTTTTTTCGGACCGGGACGGGGCGTGCCACCGACGAACCGTTTTGACAGCGCGGGCGGACGGTTCGTGGTCCTTTATGCCGGTCTGACGCTTCGCCGGGCGTTGGCCGAACCACAGCTGCGCAATCCGCAACGCCTCATGGTCGGCATGGCGGATATAGTGGAGCGTTCGGCATCGGGGTTGGTCGCGGACCGGCCCTTGCGCGTTGCGCGTCTGTATGGGCCGGGCCTTCAAACCATGGGCACTGACAATGCGATTTCGACGGGCCCCTATGAACCTTGCGGCCTTTGGTCTGATGCGCTGTGGGCGCATCGAGATCAGCCGGATGGATTGGCCTACCAATCGCGACACCATTCCAGCGAGATGTGCCTCGCTCTCTTTAAGAGAGCTGACTTTCAACTTAAGAGAGCTGACTTTCAACTTCTGCCAAAGGAGACCCGATCCTTATCGAGCATGTTCGACGAAGGTTGCAGCAGTGCTCGAGACTTATCGGAAATCCGTTTTGCTGCCCGCCAAGTAGCACGCCGCCAGTGCTGCCGGCGACGGTTCTCGATACGGTCCTTCGGACGAACGCCGCTCGTGGGGCCCTGGCGAGGCGGGTTCTTGCCCGGATGGGGAAGGCACCGTTTGGCAGGCGATGGTTTGGATACGCACATCAACCAGGCGTTCGCTGATGCCGCTCATTGATGCAAGACAAACCTCAGATCGACTAGATTTCGCGATCCCACTTGCCCTCGGCGAGGCTCAAATCCTCTCAGAAAGCCTTCGGACAGCTGAATACAGAAAGTGCGGGAAGGAAGAAGGGGCTGGGTCCGGGACCGGTCTGGATCGTATAACTGACGTCGCGTCCACCAACCACGAAGCGCGCCTCAACAGTGCCGTCTTTGCTGGTGATCGTCGCCTTGTCCAGCAACCGCTTCAGCGACCACGGCCCGTCGAAGCTGATAACGGATTCGCGGCCCGGCATTTCCGGTGTAAGTCTCAGACTGGCGGACGCCGAGGCCGCGCCGCTCGGCCAGGACACCGTGCTTGGCGTGTTACCCGCCTGGTTGCTCTGCACGATCTGGCCATCGATGTCGAGCACCGCAGAATCTGCATCGCCGTTCAGCGAGAACGGAGTAAACGTCAGGTTGACCGAGGGCATTGATCCGCCCGAGGGGAAAAAGGCGTTGCGGATTTCCGCAGCCACCTGAAAGTTTTTCAGCGTCGACTTCGACAGATCGCGCCCAAAGCGCGCATTCTGTTTCCAGCTCCAGTCCTGGCCGCTCATGTCGATCAAGGAAGCAAGGTTTAGTGCGAAAAACCGATCCATCAGGCCGCCCGGAGAGAACAGCTTGGCAAAGTCCGCCATCGCAATATCCTCGGTACCATCGCCGGCAAACGGGTAGCGGCCGTTGACCGCCTCCTCGCAGGGCTGCGTGACGGCCTGGTCGAGCATCTCGTTCAGATTCGTCAACGAAATTTCAGCCGCGTTGCCCTCAAATTCGTCTGCAGTTGCGTTGACCATTCTGCCGAGTTGCTTGGGCAGACGCGATGCATTGGCGCGAAGGGTGGCTATCTGCAGCTGAAGGTTGGCGTTGACACGTTCCGTCTGCGAAGGGACCTCGGTTGCCAGTTGCAGGCTCTGTTGGATATCGCGAAAATTCTGGGTCAGCGCATCGATCGGTCGGTGTCCAAAAGGCCCGCTTACCAGAGCCTGGAAGGACCTGAACTGCGCTTCGATGTTTGCCCCGGGGCTCTGGGTTTGAAATTTCGCCGACCCCATACCGGCACGGCTTTGCGACTTTGCGGAGCTAATTTGAATGCCGATGCGAGCCAGGCCCTTGGCCATGTCCGCAGCGTCCTGGGACTGGCGCATGACGGTGCCGGCTTGCGTCCCATTGCCTGAGTCTTCACCGGAGACAGGGTCGCGCGCCAAGGCTGTTTCCTCGGCAATCGCGGCAAAAAGCTGTTCGATCGGCGAGCTTGGTGAGGCAACGGCGGAAAGCGCGACATAGTGCGGCTTGTCGTTCAGCATGGCTTTGAATTTCAAACCATTGAGAACGCTGTTCCACGCGGCTGCGAACTCCTTGCCGTAGCGATCGAGAAGTTCGGGGCCGAGCTTGAGCAACTCCTGATCGATCCCGCCTTGCTCGCCGCCACCGCCCAGGACCCACTGGTCGTCGACGAGTGTCTGCGCAATGCGCGAAAGCTGTCCGAGATAAAAGTTGTTGAATCCGGCATGGGTGTAGAGACCGGGAACACGGAGCTTCGACAGATCGCCGCCATCGACGCGCTCGAACACAAGCTGCGCTTCCGGCCCGCCTTTTTGCGAAACAGAAAAATCGTCCAGCGCAGCCGCGTACACCGCCGACTTGATCAATGCGGACGCACGATCGGTAAGGCTCATGCGCCCGAGTGAACGTTGGGCGGCTTCCACAAGCGGCTGGTTGAGTTCGAAAGCCGGATCATAGGCATCGTCCAACGCAAGCATGGCGCGCAGGTGCTTTTCGAGCTGCGCGCGTCCTTCGCGGTTGCTCTCGCCTGGATACCGGTTCTGTTCCCAATCCTGCTTCATCCAGGAGATGATCAATGCGTCATCGACCTTGGGTGCTTTGCCGCCAAGCATCAGGTAGATCTTGAGCGGTTCGTAGAGCGCGGCGGGCTCAGCCATCGTCGCCTGGACGGTCCGCTCGGCCTGAACAAGCAGACGCGACCGCAACATTCGTTCCAGTGCTTGCCGGTAGGCTGTTGTCGATGCCGAAAGAAGCCTTTCCCGCTGGCTAAGGCCGACCGTTTCCTCGATCGGTATCGGTAAGTCACTGGTTTCGAAACCGGCCGGCATCTTGCGCAACTGGTCGAGCGGGCCGATGACGTTTTCAAGGTCGACATCGGTGACCGTGGTGCTTTTGAGCAGGGCGTCGGCTGTCTCGCGATATTGGCTCGTCGCCTGCGTGGTGGAGGCGATCAGCGAGCGGTTGGCCATGAAGCTCATCCCGAGCGCGCCAAGGGCCGCTGCAGTGATCAAGGCTATGATGCCAAAGCCGCCATATCTGAGGGCCGCTGCCCGCCTCTCGGTCGCTCGGTCATAGGAAACCCACCCGGATTCGGCGAAAATGACATCAGTCAGGAGATCGTGCAAAAAGAAGCTTTTGCCGGTCCCGGACAGGTGGGGGCGGGAATTGTTGCCGAAACTGCGGCCGATTGCGCCCAGCACCTGATCGATAGGCGTTCCCTCTTGGGTCCCCGACGAGAAGTAGAGCCCACGCAAGCTGACGTTCACCTGGCTGCGGACCGGATCGAACAGGCTGGTCACGAAATTGGCAATTCGGCCCTTCAGCGCGTAAAACTGGGCCGGAAAGCCAAAAATCGATATGCGCGAGACCGGATCAGGCTCTTCCTGCAGGCGATCAGGCATCTCGTCCGCCAAGCGGTTCGCCAGTGCATCGAATTCGGCCGAAGCCTCACCGGCCATGTTCTTATTGCGGTCTGTGGTCTGGAATGTCGCGCCCCAGACCTTGCGCCTGCGCGGCTCCTCGAAACTGCCGAAATAATCCATGAAGCCGGCAACAAGATCGGCCTTGGTGAAAAGCAGGTACACCGGAAACTGGATTTTCAGCGTCTCGTGGATCTCCCTCAGGCGACTGCGTATTTCAACGACATGGGCGTCAAGCTGCTGGTCATCGAGGCTGATGAGATCGGCAAGGCTGATGGCCAGGATAACCCCGTTGATCGGTTGTCTGGTGCGGTGTTTCTTCAGCAGTGACAAAAACGCAAGCCAACTTTTGCTGTCGCTTCCAGTGTTGGAATCCTGCGTGGTGTATCGTCCCGCCGTGTCGATCAGCACAGCCTTTTCGGTAAACCACCAGTCGCAGGAGCGGGTGCCGCCAACTCCGGCCACCGGCTGGGCCTCTCCTGAACCGGCAAGCGGAAAATTCAGACCCGAATTGACCAGTGCCGTCGTTTTGCCGGCGCCCGGCGGGCCAATGACGATGTACCAGGGAATATCGTAAAGGAAATTGCGCTTACCGCTCGAGCGCTTGAGTGCTGCGATGGCCTCACTCATGCGCGCCTCGAGCACCGGTGAATCGTCATTGCCCCCGTCGTTGCGGGCAATGATCGTCTCGAGCGCTTTTTCCGCCTTCCTCACATGCCAGGCGCGCACTCCGTAAACGAGGGCCGCGGCCACCACGATCGTGCCGATGATTGTCGCGCGCAACCAGACAGGTCCCAGCGGCCGGATATCGGCGAAGCGGATCAAAGGTCCAGCAAACCAGATCGCCGCCGCAAAACCGCCTAACGCGGCCGTGCTGGATATCCGCGGCAGCCAACGCATCATTGGCGTTTCCCACCGGCGGTGTTCACAGCGTTTCCTCCTTGGGGATCATAACGTCGACACGGCGGTTCTTGGCGCGGCCCTCGGACGTCGCATTGTCGGCAATTGGCTCATCTTCGCCCTTGCCCTCGGCGATTACTCGCGAGGGATCGCTAAGCTTCGCGGCGATCATTGTTTCGACAGCGTTCGCGCGGGCGACCGAAAGGTCAAAGTTCGATTTGAACGTGCTTGATTTCCGTGGTTTCACATTATCCGTGTGGCCAACGATCCTGATTGGCCCTGGCTCGTGCTCAAGGGCTGCGGCAATCTGTGCGGCCAGCGGCAGAAACTCGGGCTTCACTTCGGTCTTGCCGGGCTGAAACAACAATTGATTGTTGATCTCCACTACGATGAAGTCGCCTTTTGTGCCGACGGTGATCCCGCCGCGCTCGACTTGCGTGGACAGTGCTGAGCGGATGCGGTCGATCTGGCCGGTCACGGCAGGCGAGGCGGCTGTCACCGGTTTGGCAAGTGGGGGTACCACACTGGCGCGCTCGATCGTCACAGGCGTCGAGGGATTGAGCGCCAGCAATTGTCTGGCGGCAGCATCGCCTTCATCGGTCATGAACGCCCGCAGCGTGAAGAACGCGGCCGTCAGCAGGGCTGACGCCGCTGCAGCAACACCCCAGAGCGGCAGGCGGGTCGAAGACGGCACCATCGTAGCGGCCATGCCTTGCCAGCGGGGGGAGATGTCCTCTCCGGCACGGGCCCTGAAGTAGCGAATCGTCTCGTAGACGTCGCGCCGCACACGTTCGAGACTGGTATCGTCGCGCGCCAGGCCACGATACTGGCCCTCAAATCCCAGGGACAGGCACACATGCATCAGCTCGAGCAGGTCTAAGTGTGGCTCAGGATTGGCCAGCACCTTGTTCAGTGCTTCATAAAAGCCGGCGCCGGTGGGCTCGATGTGAAAGAACCGCGACAGCATACTGTGCTGTGCCCAGGTGTCCTCGCCGGCCCAAGGCAGGTTGCCCACAAGATCATCGGCGGTTTCGCAAAGGGCAAACTTCGCGATCCGCGCATCCTCTTCGGGAACCCCTGACTTCTCCAGCGTCCAGTCGAACCTCTCGATTGCATCGGCGATATGTTCGGCCAATGGCGCCGCCTGTCTTTCGACCGGCACGAGCCTGAGATGCCCGAACAGGACGAGCAACGGCGCTGACGCAGCGAGGATCGGATTTGCCGTCGAATATTTTACCGTGTCTGCGGCGCCAAGCAGCACCTCCTGCTGAATGGTCGGCCTTGACCCGGCCGCCTCGGCTCTGGCCGCTGTACCGGACGATGCTCCCTGATAAAGAATGGTTCCGGATGTCCAGTCCGGCGGCATATGCCGACCTATGTCAGGATCGAAAACTGTCGATTCCTTGACATGCGGGGGCGCGACGGTCTTCGCAATCGGTTCGTTTGCGGCTGGTTTCGTATTCTGCCCGCGTCGTGGATTGGTGCGGATGACGGTCTTGCCGACCGGGCCGAAAGGATCGTCCTTCGAGCTCATCGCCGATATGCCGCTGCCGTGCAGTGTCCGCGCTCACGTGCGAGAGGCGCCAGATCTTTCCTGGCTGGATAGGGCACGCAATGGTCCTTCCGGCAAGGCGGTCCGGAGCTACAAGAAAGTATGGTGCCGCAATGTGACATTTGCCGCAGACCCCCAGGTCAATCAGGCTTACCCGCTTGGCGAACTGTCGCATGTGATCGTAGTCCCAGATGTTCCCGATTGGAACATGATGCGGTGCGCCGACGCTCTTTTCTTCGTCAGCTACAGCGGCGCAGTCTGTTGCGCCGGTCTATTTGTGCTTGGCAGCTTTGGCATAGGCATCGCTAAAATAGGCCAAGAATATATCCAGCATGCCGTTTTCGTGTGCTTCCTCCATGCTCCTCCACGTCCCGACAAAAGCGTCCCATGCTTGGGCCTTCTTCGAGGTAAACGATGTCGGCGGGAGCTTTTTGCCGATCGCTTCCGGAGACAGGTCGTCAAGCAGTCGCGAGAGCGCTGCTTGCATGGCGGCATAGGTGGCAAATTCGTGCGCCTTGAGATCGCGGAACGCGTCCTCGACGCTGCGCCTGGCATCGAGATAGCCGGCCCTGCGCCGCGCGAACATGATTTCGAGTATGTCGTCGGTGCCGGGGACAAATTTGAGGGGATTGTTTTCAGCGGAGCTTATCATCGTTCGATGTGGGCTCTTGGCCAATGTCTTTGCAGCCGCACGTGCCTTCAGCAGCATGGCCAGCTGCTCGACCACCGTGCGAAGCACTGCGCCGATTTCGGCAGCGACTTCATGCGGATCACGCAATTGAAACAATTCCGGCGAGATGCCTGCGCCGATTGCAATTTCCCGCAGCACCTCGTCTGTAGTCGAGGGGACGGCCCTAGGCAGCGATGATGTCGATGGCGGTGCTTGCCCCAGCCATCGCTCTGCCGAACGGAAGAGAGGCTCGCCTCCGGAATCAAGCAGCCGATCGGCCGCGGCCGGCATCTGTCCTTGCGTCGAACCTCGGTCGGCCTCCGGATCAGTTGGCGTTGCATGCTCGTCGTCAATCGATACCAAGATGACGTAGCGACCGACCAGGAGCCTGTCGCCGTGGTCTAGCCGGCGCGGACCGGTGATGCGTTGGCTCGATCCATTGATGAAAGTGCCATTGCGCGAAATGTCGTGCAGCCAAAACGCGCCTGCCTCGTATCGGATCTGGCAATGCCGGCCTGAGATGAACTTGTCAGGATCAGGCAAGATCCAGTCGCAATGTTCGCGCCCGATTTTGAAGCTGCGATTACGCGATCGGTAGCCGGGCGACACGCCAGCGGGCAGGGCATCGACATTGCTGATCTGCAGACTGATTAACATGCGAAATCGCCTGTGTGATCGCTGGCGGCCTTGCCGACACGATACTCCATGTTTTTAGAGTGGCTAATCCCAAATTTCGCATCACGTGGCGCAACGCAGCGAGCGAACCTTGGCAACGCAGGCCGGGCGACTCTTCATGTCCTCTTTGGCCAGCACAACAAGATGTGGTACGTTCCATATGGACTGGCAACCATCGAGGTCGATGCGATTTCGATCTCCTGAACCGGATATTCAAATCCACCGCGCTGGCTGCCGGGCCAAGGAGGGGCACGACCCATGCCGAGTGAACAACGCGCCGCGGTGGTGCAAACGCCGGTTGGCGATGAGCTGTTGACCTTCACACATCTCGTCGGGCGCGATGAGATCAGTCGTTGTCTGGCCTATACGGTCGGGTTCGTGAGCCCCAGCCAGGATATCGATCCGCTGAAGATGCTGGGCGGCGCCGTTTCAATCGAAGGTGAATCCAACCCCCAGCGCTGGTTCAGCGGCATCGTGTCGGACTTTCGCCTTACCCGGATCGAAGACCGGCTGGCCTATTACGAAGCCGTCGTCCGGCCATGGCTCTGGTTTCTCGGCAATACGACCGACTGCCGCATTTTCCAGAACATGAGTGTCATCGAAATCGTTGAAGAGGTATTTTCGAAATACAACACGGCAAGATTCGAGAAGCGCCTGCAAGGGTCCTATCCGCCGCGCGAGTACTGCGTCCAGTACGACGAGACCGATCTCGACTTCGTGCAGCGGCTGCTCGAGCACGAAGGCATCCTGTATTTCTTCGAGCATGGCGAGCGCAAGCATACCCTTGTGCTGGCCGATGCGATGAGCAAGCTGAAGCCGGCGCCGGGCTATGAAAAAGTGCCGTACCACTTTGAGGGGCAGGGCTCCCGGCGCGATGTCGAATATATCACCGAATGGATCCCGGGCAGCTCGGTGCGGCCGGGCTCCTATGTCCATACCGATTATGATTTCAAGAAACCGGGCGCCGACCTGATGGCCAAGTCGGCCCAGCCGTTCAGTCACAAGTTGGCTGCGGGGGAGAATTACCGGCAACCCGGCGCGCATCTGGAAGTGGGCCGCGGCGACAGCCTGGCGGCGATCCGGCGCGAGGAAATCCAGGCGGTGCACCAGCGCATCGCCGCGGTTGGAACAGTGCGCGGCCTGTACTCAGGCTGCACGTTCAAGCTGGACGGCTTTCCGCGCGAGGACCAGAACCAGGAGTATCTGGTGGTCAGCGCCGAATACAGGCTCTTTGACCCTGGCTACAGACCCCATGCCGACGTCGACAGCGAGAACTTCAAGGTGATCCTTGGCGTGGCACCCACGGCCTTGCCCTATCGTCCGCCGCGGGTCACGACACGGCCGATCATGCGCGGTCCCCAGACGGCGACGGTGGTCGGTCCGTCCGGCGAGGAGATATTCACCGACAAGTATGCGCGGGTGAAGGTCCAGTTTCATTGGGACCGGTTGGGCAAGAAGGACCAGAACAGTTCCTGCTTCGTGCGAGTTTCGCAGACCTGGGCCGGGAGCGGCTGGGGTTTCATCCAGATACCGCGCATCGGGCAAGAGGTCATCGTCGACTTTATCGAAGGCAATCCTGACCTGCCGATTATCACCGGCAGGGTCTACAATGCCGCGCAGATGCCGCCTTACGGGCTGCCCGGCAACGCCACGCAATCCGGCTGGAAATCCGATTCGTCAAAAGGAGGCGGTGGCTACAACGAACTGATGTTCGAGGACAAGGCCGGCTCCGAGCTGGTCAACTTCCAGGCGCAGAAGGACCATCACCTCCTGATCAAGCACGACCGCAACAAGCTGGTTCAGCACGATCAGTCCGACCGCATCGACCACGACGCCAAGCACTCCGTCGGCCACAACCTCGACGAGGACGTCGGCAACAACAAGACGGTCAAGGTCGGCGTCGACCAGACAACCAACATCGGGTCGAACGACACCGAGACGGTTGGGGTGAATCGGTCGCTGACAGTCGGATCGAACGAGACGATCCACATCGGCGCGAACTCTACCGAAAACATAGACGCCAACCATTCGCAGACCGTAGCTATTGTCCAGACAATCACGGTTGGGGCGGCGCGCGTCGATACGGTCGGTGCCTCGGAGACACGAAGCGTCGGCGCGGTACAGACGAACACAATCGGCGCGTCGCGGTCGGTCACCGTCGGGGCGGGGCAGAGCCATGCCATTGGTGCTGCCGACAGCTGGCAGATCGCATCGAACCAATCCGTCCAGATAGGTGCCGACCAGAGTTTCAAGGTCGCTGGCGCACATTCTTCGCAGATAGGTAAGGGGCGAGACGCCAACATTGCCGAGGACGATGCGACTGATGTCGGCGGTGCGCGCTCGCTGAAGATTGCCAAGGGCAGCCTTGTTCAGATTGGTGAGGACGGTGCCATCAAGGTGGGCAAGGATTTGTTGATCGAAGCGGGCGATTCTATCGTGATCAAATGCGGATCAGCGGCGATCTCCATGAAAAAGGACGGGACCATCAACATCGAAGGCAAGGACATTTCCGTGAAAGCCTCGGGCAAGATTAACGTGAAGGCTTCAAGTGACATCACGATGAAGGGTTCGGAGATCAAGCAGAACTGAGGGCGGCTGGATGAACAAGACCCGAAAGCGGATCGAAGGTGTGATAATCGGAGTCTTTCTTGGCTTCGACGACGAAGCGCCGCTCGTCGTATTCCCAGGCAATGAAAGCGAGACAGCCGTGAGAGCGCGAAGTCTGGCCGAGATGCGCTCCGACATGATCGGTTCCGAAGTTGCGCTGTTATTTGAAGGTGGCGATGTCGGCCGGCCGCTAATCGTCGGACGCATTGTGGAACTTAGCCGCACGCCTCAGGCGCAAGTCATACGCGATGGCAAAGAAGTACGCATTGTGGGCGACGAGCGCATAGAGCTGCGTTGCGGCAAGGCCACGATCATTCTCGAAAAAGACGGCCATATCACTATCCGGGGTACCTACGTTACGAGCCACGCGAGCGCCGCCAATCGTATCCGTGGTGGCTCAGTGAACTTGAACTGATGGCGCCGCCAATCCTGCGCGATATTGTCCGACAGCATGCCGAAATGGCGGCGTTTCTCTGGATGATCTATGACCATCACCTACTCCATCCCGACGAAAATCCGGAGATGGACGAAGTGCGCCTTGCCCGCCTGATCGAAAGATTGGAGGCCCATCTGGATGGGCTGCGGGTAGCCGGAGACCGCGGCCACAAGATCGCGCAGGAGCGCTATGAAGAATTCCATGAGGCTGGAGAACTCTTCGTGCTGCGGATGCTGGTGGCGCCCAAGCCAATTAGGGTCGTGGATTTAGACCTTGTCAAAGTGAGGCAGTATCTGGCGATGGCGCTGCAACAGAAACAACTTTAATCTAGCGATAGTTGTTCATGTCGACCGCTCGCAGAAAAATGTTGCCGTCATAGCCCATTTCGAAGCCAGACCAGTTGGTGCCGTCGAACAGAAAGAATTCGTGCCAGCCCGCGACAACAAGAAACTCATCGGTCGCCGACATTGTAAAGCCCTGTTCCGTTTCCAGCATGGGCACGAGCTCACGTCCCTGCTGCACCGAAACGCCATAGCTCATGTCCGACCAGTATCGTTTGCCGCGAAATTCACAGATGTCGTAGTAGTCGACCTCATCGGCCTTCAGCAAAATCAATTGGCTGTCGCGCAGCTCGTAGGCCGCCCCGTTCGCCCCACCGATGTATACCTCGCCTGCAGCGCCGGCCAGGACGGTGTTGAAGTTTTCCTCGACACCAAGATCAATACGATCCCAGTGCCGCCCGTTGAGCCTTAGAAGAAGTCCTCGGTCGCCAGCGCAATAGATTGGCCCGCCATCTCGGCCATGGATATCGTTGAGCACAGCCTTCTCAAAGGTGTCCAATTGGTCCCATTGGCCTCGCTCACGCAGATAACTCACGCCGAGCCCTCCAATTGCGAAGACACGGTCGCGGGACGGCGCCCATAAACGCGTCAGCACACCTTCGGGCAATTCCGTGCGTGACGCCGCCCCGGGCGGGAGGTCGTGGATGATCCCGCCGAGTTCGAGCGCAATATGATCCTGACTCCCGAAACTGACGTGCGAGCGTAACGCGTCCTCGATCTGAAGCCTTGCGTTGAAGCGAATAGTTCGCCCCAGCTCGATTTCGAGAAGATAGGACCGGCTGAACTCGTCATCGGGATCGCTCAACTCGAAGCTCGCGCTGAAGCGATTGCCGCCATGATGGAATCCGTCAACGGCCTGGACATCGATTTCTTCGGGGTCGAAATCGGCGATGGTTTCGGGTTCACGCATCACTTCTTCCTTATCGGTTTAGCCAACAACTCAGCGTGCGTCGGCTTCGGTGCTCTGGCGCAGTCAGCAAGGTAGTCGAGGAGAACAAGCTTGAGACATTCGAGCGCGTCCTCCTTCTCCTGTTTTGTGCAGCTCTGCAGCTTTTCATGATGGTCGCCGACCGCTTGCTGCACCTTCTTGATCGCATCGCCTAGGGTCGGGCTGCGCTTTTTCTTCAAGAAATCGCGGACATCTTTAGTCTTCTTGTTGTGCGGCGAGCCGCGTTTCGACCCGGAGCCGGATTTGCGATATCCGGTCTTGGTTTTCTTGTAGGATTCCATGCAGATGCAGGGCGCTGTGTCGACGTCGTAGTTTCCCCAGCCGGAATAGTTGTCGCCGCCGCGACTACGCTGGAACATCTGATTCTCGAAGCAGTGCTCGGACTCGGTCGGGTGCTGGCAATCGGAATCCTTGTGTTGATGGATGTATATCCCAACGCTGTTCAAAATTGTCGCGCAGTCTTGCCCATTGACGCTTATTGCCGCGGTGTGCGGCCACGTAACCGTATTTCCGATGGGCGATGCATGGTTGTTGGTGGCCAGATCCGTCATGCGGATGACCGGCTCGCCATCGAACTTCACATCGTTGGACCAGGAATTGAAGTAGCCCTTTCCGGTATTCTTTGATGTGATAACGCCTTTCTTGGCGGCGCAGCCGGCCTCGGTTCCGGATGTTCTGGATAGGTCCGACTTGTTCTTGATGTTGACGGTCTTGCCGCCGATCTTGACGGTGCCTGTGCCTTGCTCGGTGTCGCTGGCCATTCCGAAGCTGGGGTAGGGGATGGGTACTCCAGGCGGCGTTGCCGGGTTTTCCGGCGGTGTGAAACAGACGTCGGGGAATGCGGCGATCGTCTGCGCGTTCACAGCCTTGCCGGAAATTTCCAAGCCGTTGGCGAACACTGCGCCCATCACAGCGGCCTCCCTGCGACGATTGCTGCGCCGCAGGCGCCAGCATCGTTTGATGCCTCAATCAAAACCGGATTTCCCGCGGCATAATCTTTGCGCGCTGCGGTAAAAGCCATGCCGAGCATGAGAGGCACCACGGCGGCTCCGATGTTGCCGAGGGATTCTCCGGGCGACCAGATGTCCTGGAATTCGTGCCGGCCGCGCAGCATGCGCAGGCTGGCCAGCGCGCTCTGCTTGAACCAGTACTGCTCCCCTACGAGATCGGCGATACGGTATCCGAGGCGGTTCATTTCGATTCCGGTTTCTTCGAACGCCGCTCGATAGGCTGCCGTCATGCCGTCGGCGCGAAATGGCAAATCTTCGGTGTTGTAAATCGACGCGTTCTCGCGTGAGAGCCCAAGCCCGAACAGCCGCATTCCTGTTTGCCCATGTTGGGTGCAAATCACCGCCGCCGCCGCTTCGCCGGGTATGAACCCGTTAGGATTTCGAGGCGTAAGGATGCGGTTGCGTGAAAGATAATGGGTGACCGTCTGACTTGTTAGATAGCTGTCGACGCCGGCAATCATGACAAAGGGCACATCGCCTGACGCCAGAAGCCGTCGAGCATGATCCAACGCGACAATGCCGGAAGGTCTTCCATGCGCGATTATTTTGCAGCTTGGATGCAGCTCGATTTCGACGATCTCGGCAATGCTCCTGAGCAAACCGGAATCATCGCGGACATACCTACCAGGCCTGTCCTCCTCGGGAAGGCATAGGATCAGTGCTGTCTGGCCGCGCGCCTCGGCTACGCTGTCGAATGCTTCACAAATTGCGCCGGCCGCCAAATGCGCCATGCGCCTGTCGCCGATCCAATTGCGCGGCAGCGGGATCGGCGCACCGGTCAGCCATTCGCCGGCGGACCCAAGAAGCCGCGTCTGTTGGAATCCATCGAGTCGTGCCCGCATCGCAGCGCAGGCGGACGGCGCGTCGAGGCCGACAGCCGTCACCATGCCGATCGAGACGATGTCGAGCCTCGTGCTCATGCGGCTTCGCTCTCTCGCACCGGCGTGATGTGGTTTATGCGAATATAACGTTTCCCCTTGCTCCTCGCTCTCAGCATAGCCGGCGTCGGCGGGCCGACCCAGCACTCTGAGAAATCGATGATGGTCCGCTGAATGCGTTGCGATATACGCCAGACCAGCGAGAAGCGACGTTCTTCGGGCTCGAGGAGAACGGTGTCAGGATAAATGTCGGCCTCGTAAGCCTTTTGCCGGCCCTTGAACAAAGCGATGGGCAGTGCCGTCGAGGGTAGCCGAAAACTCACGCGTCCTTCAGGCGTCAGGTTGACCAACTGGACCTCTTCACCGCCACGCGGAGAATCGATCTGCTGGTCGGGCGGCGCCATTTGAAAATAGCGCTCGTCGAAGTCTGGCGGGAGGAAGGGAAAAATGTTGTCGATCCAGTTCTGATCGTAGGTGCCGCCATATTCGATCCGTCCAGGCCAGCCGCGTCCCATCGGACCAAAACTCATCGGCTTGTAGTCGCCGAACGGCGAGCGGATTTCTTCGCCGACAGCTTGCGTATTGGGCAGCCGTAGGCCGGGAATGAGACGCTGATTCTTCGTGCGCGACCAGCCGGTTCCGACCGGATTGTACTTGTAGCTGGCCGGAAGTTGGTCCTCCGGGTCCAGCCTGTCGACGCCGCCCCAGGCGACGTCATATGATATCGGCAGTTTCAGGAATGGCTGCGGGGCGGTGGAGGTGAACACCGGTCCGATGGCGCGCCACTCGCGGTGGCCGACGGCTTCGAACAATTTCGACCAATGGCCCACCTTGATGCCGACCGGTACACGTTCGGCCGGACGTCCTCCCGGTGCGTACGCAAAGCCATTGGCGATCACATCACAACGCGGCTTGCGAAAAGCGAAGTCGGTCTCCCAGAGCGTGGCGGAGTAGCCGGGCTCTCCCGTCTGGATGTCGGCAAAGACGAGTGGCACTTGCTCCGCAGATTTTTGGGCCGGCCCGCCTGGCGTCGCGGGAAAGTCGAACGTGCCCTTCACCACCACGACGATCCATTCATGGCCGGCCTTGTCCATGCCCATGGTGAATTGGTGCGGATAGCCCATCTGGTTCCAGATCTGCATCAGCTGGTCTCCCAGCTCGCCGCGAAGATTTGCTCCAGCGTCGTTTGAGGCGACAGCGGGTCGATGTCGAAAATGTCCGAACGCGCTGTCCACATCACCATATCGCTGATGAGCTCTTCGCCCGGTTCAACCTGCGGTACTGGCAACGCAGCCAGCGCGCCATCCAATTCATCCGGCGTCAGCTCGCCGCCCTGGGCGGCTATGGCCACCCTTTCGATCTCGGCAAACCATGCATCGGCATAGGCAAGCTCGACGGGAGCCTCGGAAAGCTGCACGACGACGCTCAACGGAAACTGCCTGCCAACCCTGTCGGCGCTCTGCACGATGATGCCTGCCGATGCGCCGAGAAAACCCGGACCGGACAGGAACTGCAGCGCGGTGCTCCGCGGCCAGGATTCCGAGCCAATGAGCGGGACGACATGCTGCGCCAACCAGCGGTCCCAGGCGCGAACAAAATCTCCTGGCAGCCGCCGCGTCACAAAATCGCCGGTAGCAGGCATCTTGCCGTAAAAGCCGGGCAGGATCATATCTGCGGCGGACATGAAAACTTCTTGAACATCTGCAGGTTGTAGGGGTTTTCGACGCTGGCGGCCTTGAGTTGGAAATCGGCGTACATGCCTTTGGTGCCCAGGCGCAGGCTGTAGACGTCCGACAGCGAGGTGCCGGTGAAGCGACCGCTGCGCAACATCCTCAGCCACGCCCAGCTGCCGGTCTCGTTGAGCAAGATCTCGGGCGAGCCATCGATCGGCTGGAAGGCAAGCGAGATGACGCCCGTGCCGTCCTTGCCGGGCCACGTCATCGGCTGCGGCCTCGTTGCGTTGTTATAGTAGACGAGGTTCTGGCCATCGAGGTTGAGTGTCACGCGCGCGACATTAGGCGACAAATCCTTCGGCTCGAGTGTGAAGCTCATCAGCGGGCCTGTACCGGCCGGAAAGAGATCATCGCGGATCCGCCTTGCCTGTTCGAACGCGGCCAGTGCCGACGGGTCGAGGCCGAAATCGGCACGCCATTTCCATGGCTGCGCCGACGTGTCGACATAGCTGATCAGATGGTCGTTGATGAAGGTGTCGATCAGCCCTGCCGGTCCGAACAGACGGGCGAAGTCGCGGACATTGACGTCTACGGCGCTGTCAGGGCTGAAAGGATAGCGGTTGTTGAGTGCTGCCTGGCAGAACGGCAGGATGTCGGCGCGCCAGATGGCGTTGAGCTCCGAGGTGACCGCCTTCTGTGTCAGGCCGCTAGTATCGCCGGCAATACCGCCCAACCAATCATCGATCGGGTCGGGCAGGATCTGCGCCTGCCTGGCAACCGCTCCAGTCAGTTCGGCGAGGCCGCCCTGCTTCTTGATGGCGTCCTGAGGATCGGGATTGGCCGTCACCGTCTGCAGCACGTTGGACAGTGCGGTAAGCGCGACAATGGCGGCGTCGAGCGCCGGCGGCTGGCCGTCGACCTCGGCAATGGCACCCTTGAGCGGCTTGAAATGCTCGGCCACCAGACTGCCGGTAAGATCCACCTCGTCGGCGGAGCCGGCACGCGGCAAAAGCTTTGCTCCGGTTTTTACGATCTTGCCGAGCTTGCCCAGCTTGCCAAGCAGTTTCGAGCCACCTGCCGCCGCTGCCTTGTCGTTTGTCGGCGCTTCATCGGATCGCGTAAGCTCGGTCTCCTGGACCACCGCGGTGACCAGGCGCTTCAGCGCGGAGTCGGCACTTGAAAGGTCCTTGAGGTTCTCACTGGCGACGTTGAGATCGGTCAATGGCGCCAGCCTCATGTCGCGCAGGAAGCTGTCCCATTGCGCGATGTAGTCGTCGTAATAAAGCTTCAGAATATCTTCTGACAGCGCTGACACCGAGGTTTCGGAATTTTCCGAGCAACCGCCGGCGAACACTGCCCGGTCGAGTGCTGCCTGGGCGGCGACATCCTCGACCCGGTCGAGAATGGCGTCATGGAAGCCGGCATAGGTAAACGCTCCCGAAATGCCGACCCTAAGCGTCTTGTCGGAACGCCGCGCAAAGACCTTGGCGCCGTTGGGGCCGGCGAAGTTGGCAGGAATCCATTCCTTGAGCGCAGTCACCGCCGGGTCGGCCAGCAATTGTTTATAGGCACGCGCCGGCAAGGAAATCGTGCAGACGGTTTTCAGTGCCTCGGCAACCAGCGCCTGGTCCGGAGCGATATAACTGGCGTCAACCGCCATGCGACGGATCGCGGCAAGCTGGTGCTGTTCGGCGTCAGCTGTCGGAAAGGGGGCAGCCGCGGCGAATTCGGGCAGACTGTTGACCCACCAGCTCTGGGCGAAATCCGGATCCATCTGAGAAAGGCCGGTCATCATGCGATAGGTCTTCAGCGCGCCAAGCATGAAGTCCGGGTCGCGGATCTGCCGCCACATCGTCGCCTCGAGCAGCGCCACCATGTGCGGCTCGAGAACGTTGCGCAAAGCATGATCGTAAGTGTCGGTCTGTGCCCGCACCAGTTCCGCCGAGGCTGATGGCCCCAGCAAATCCTGTGCCGCGCCAGGCGGCGGGGTGCGGGCATTTGCGACTTCATCCATCGCACTGAGAGCGCCATCGATCGCAGGCTGTTCTACGGATGCCGGGTTTGCCGCGGCCGAGGTCAGTGGCGTTTGCAGCGCCTCGAACTGGCTTGCCTGGGCCGTGATCGCGTTGCGGTTGTCGTAATAGGACCAGGTGAACAGGCCGCTGACCAGCAGGGCGGCTGCGGCACAGGCGGCGGCCGCGCCACGCCAGATCCAGGCACGGCGGCGTTGCGCCAGCGGATCGAAGGTGCCTAGGCCGGCTTCCTTGAAGATGACTTCTGTAAGCAGGTTCCTCAGGAAGAAGCTGCGTTTATCGACACGCGGCGCGGCCAACGCCCGGCGCGGCGGAAGGCCGAAGGAGGCAGACAGCGCCGCGGTCAGCCGATCGATGGGCGCCCCTTCCTGGGTCGCCGACGTCAGATAAAGGCCACGCAGCCAGGCGGCCTCCTCATACCTGCTTTCCCCGAACATCGCCTCGATCAGTACCTGGATCGGCTCGGACAGGCTGGCGAGTTGGGCGGGAAACCTGAAGATTTCGGCGCGGGCAGCAAGCTTGTCTTCGTCCTCCAGCCGGGGCACCAGCCGCCGCTCGAGCTCGGTTGCTAACGTCGCGATTTCCCGCTCGATGGTCTTTGCATCGACATGCGCGTCGAGTGCGAACGTAGTGCCCCAAACCTGCTCGCGCGCAGCCGTCGACAAGCCGCCGAAGAAAGCCTCGAACCCCTTGATCAGGTCGGCTTTGGTCAGCATCAGATAGACCGGAAGGCGGATTTCAAGGCGATCGTTGAGCTCGGCCAGCCGACGGCGGATCTTGCGGCCATGCGCCTTGATGGCGTCGTCGCCCTCCGAAAGCACATCGATCGAAAGCGCGACGATCACACCGTTGAGCGCGCGACGGCCCCGGTGCTTCTTCAAAAGGTCGAGGAAGCCCAGCCACTCCACCGCGTCGACGTCGGGTTGGCTCTCCTGTTGGACATAGCGGCCTGCAGTGTCGATCAGAACGGCGCTCTCCGAAAAGAACCAGTCGCAATTGCGCGTGCCTCCGACCCCTTGCAGGTCGTCGGTCAGGTCGATCGGAAAGTTCAACCCCGACTGCCGCAAGGCTGTGGTCTTGCCGGTGGCCGGCGGTCCGACGATCACGTACCAGGGCATCTCGCGCAGGAACTTGCGACCGCCCAGTTTGCGGCGCTTCAACTCGGCCATGACCTCGCCGAACTTGGCTCCGACGGCAGCGACATTCTCTTCGCCGGGGCTGAGTGGTTTCTCTACCGCCGGCGCGGCGATTTCGGCGACGAACATACGGTTGGCACGGATCGCCCGACGCTGGGCAGCGATCAGCCAGATCAGCCAGAAGATGACCAGCAGCGCGATGATGACGATACGCACATTGTCGGAGGCGAAAGGGTCGTAGGGGCCGACCCTGACGATCGGCCCGAATACCCAGATCACAAAGGAAAGCAGCGTGATGCCAATCAGTGTCCACAGCCAGCGTGATGTCAGGACCGCCCAGAGGAAGCGCAGGATGAACATCTCACAGCCTCTTTTCGACCAGCACCTCAACGCGCCGGTTCAGGGCCCGGCCCTCGCGCGTGCCGTCATCGGCCACTGGATCCGTGGCTGCCCGGCCCTCGGAATGGACGCGTTCCTGCGGCACTCCGTTTTGCACCAGCATGTCGGCAATGGTCTGGGCGCGAGCCTCGGAAAGTCGCTGGTTGGTCGACAGCGGATTGGTTCTTTGCAGAGGCACGCCGTCCGTATGTCCGACCACGGTGATGTTGCCGATCAGGTCCCGATTGGCCAGGATCACCTTGGCGATCGAGCCGATCAGCGGCTCGAATCCTTCCGTCAGTGTTGGCCGCGAGGACTGGAACAGTTCGGGGCTGGAGGCCTGGATGACCAGCTTGGCCAGCGAAACGCTCTCCGTGCCGCTCAGAGCCGATCTGAGATTGCCCGGCGCGCCGGCCTCAAATTCGGGCAGCAGCGCGAAATCCACAGTCTCCGGCGGCGGGACATCGACGGTTGGCGATACGCGGCTGATGTCGCCACGGGTCGGCGGCGGCAATGCGCGGACCAGCGCTGAAAGCTCCACCGCCTGGCTGCTTAGTCCCATCGAGAGCCCGACATAGGTCGCGGTGGCGATGACCGCCGCGGCCAAGGCCATCACCCAGATCGGAACAATGAAGCGCTGCGGCTCGTCGGATGCGATGACGCCTTTCCAGTTTGGCGACAGCGGCGCATTCTCGGCGTCGGCATCGCGCAGGAAACGTGCCGCGGCCACACGAACGGCATTGAGCGAGCGATCGCCCGACCGGCCGGGCACGCGATACTTGCCGCGAAAACCGAGTGCCAGGCAGTCATACTGGAGTTCCAGCAATTCGCGGTCTCGGTTCGGATGGCGTTCCAGTTCGTCGAGCCGTGTGAAGAACTGCGTGCCGGCGTCGACATCGCCGCGCAACATGACCACAAGCGGCTGACGCGGCCACGCGCTGGCTCCGCCCCAGGGCGTGTTCAGGGCCAGATCGTCGAGCAAGGCCGCCACCACCCAGGCTGCCTGATCGGCCCGCTCCATCGACGACCCCGCCGCCATTGCCGTGTCGCGTGCCCGAACCAGTTCTTCCAGCAGCCGGGTGCGTAACACCTCCGGATTCTCCGGTGGCAGCGCGCTTTCAAGCTCAGGCGCAAATTCGAGCAGGGGTGCGAAGGCGTTGACAAGGCCGTTCGGGTGGGTGCGCGAGCGTTTAACCGGCCCGCCCGGCAAGGATGCCGCCATCGGTCGCGGCATCGGCGTGCCGGTCAGCCTGATGCGAGTGCGTTCGCGATCCTCCGACAGTCCGAAAGGATCATCCCGGCTCATGGTTTCACCTGTTCACCGAATAGCAGTCCACCTGCGGTTCGCTCGGCAGTACACCCGAAACGCCAATGACGAAGCCTGGGGCACCGAGCAGCGATGCCCAGTGCTCGCTTTTCTGATCGAGCTCAAGGCAGAGCCGATCGCCGTCGTAAGGAATCTCGCGCGGTTGCGAATGAAGCGGTTTCAGCGGGATGCCAGGCAGGCGGGACTTCCACAGGCCCTCAAACTCATCCGCCGAGCCTACGGTCGCCTGGTTGACGAATATCTTGCGTAGCGCGTCCTCCGACAGTTCCGAACCGACCCGGATGACGATCCGGCTGGCCACCAGCAGCTTCGGATTGTCGATGCGGATTTTCCAAACATTGGTCGAATGGCGCATGACGGGCAGCGCGCGCGATTTCGGCTCAACGTAGCGCAGGCTCAGGATCAGTGAGCGCAACGCATCCGCCAGCGCCGAAAACGGTGGGCCGGGCGCCATGTGATCGTAAGCCGGCAGCTCGCCCAGTCGTCGCGCGCTCGAGCCGTAGGTCGCCATCGAACCGGCAAGCCCGACCAGTTCCAGGTAAAGTTCGGCCGGATGGAAAACATCCTGCGCCAGCATATGGGCCAGTCGCGGACGCGCCGCGTTGGCGAGGTTGAGCATCAACAGGTCTTCGACGCTGCGCCCGGGCCCGCCCATGACCATCTTGCCATGCGCCTCGGCGATCTGGTCGAGGCCTGTGACAACTTCCAGAAGCAGTTGCCGGTACCAGGCCACTGCACCAGTAACCAGGGCCGGTGGCAGGAACGTCTCGTCCAGCGAAACGCCGCCATCGGCTCGAATCCCCTTGATGTCGGCTATGGGCAGGGCGGTATAGCCGCCGACCGATTTGCCGGGTGCAAGCAACAGCGATTGCGGCCGGGCGATTTCGATTTCTTCGGGGTCTGAACCGCCCTGGACGGCATCGCGCACCGAAACGATCCGTCCATGATATCGCGCACCGCTGGGTGGCGCATGCGCGGGATCGAAGCCAACCCCGCCGGCCGGCTCGAGCGGCAAGGCGACCAGCACCGGGCCGGCGCCTGTATCCGGGGTGACCGGCAGCGGACGCGGCGCGTCCATCAGATCAGGAATGGAGAAGGGGGTTCCGTCCGGGAAAATGCCTCGTGCAGACAGGATCGAGATCTGGCCGGCATCGAGCAATGCCTTATCCAGGGTCAATCGCTGAAAGCCGAACGTATGCAGCTGGCCGGCCTCCAACGCGCCGCGCACAGTCGCCTCAAAGAAACGATCCTGCTGCTGGAAATGCTGGGTCCGCAGAAAAAGGCCCTCGGACCACAGCACCCTGTTTGCATCGCTCATCCGGCTACTCTCTGCATCGAGCTCCCCTCGCCTTGGCCGTCAGGCGGAAATGCCGCCGCTGCCGAGTGTGACATTGACCGTAAAGTTTGATCCGGGCGAAACCGATTTGGTGGTCCGCCAGTTTCGCCCGCCAGGCTCACGGATAAGTGCAACGAAGCCCAGGGCCGTCGCATCCGGTTCAACTGTAATGGTCTTGGTCGCGGTTTTTCCAGGCCCGACGGCAATCTGGTCGGATCCGATCAGATCGCCTGCCAGTGCCGAGCCGGCATCCCCCTGCAAGGCAAAGTAGTCGGCGGCGTTGAACTTACCGGTGCTGCGCAGCCGCATGACCAGCACTGTCACTGGCCGGTCGCCGCCACCTGGTCCAGGGTTCATGCCGGCCGCTCCTGTCAGCTTCACGGTGATGACCGACGGTTTTGGCGGCCCGGCGCTTTGACAGGCCGTAAGCAGCCCGGTCGCACCCAAGGCAACGATAAATTCGCGTCGATCGATCATGTCTTACTCCTCCTCATATGCATCCCGAAAATCGGCGCCGATTTCGCCGAGAAAGCTCTTTTCTGCGCTCTCGGCGATTTCACGATGGCGTTTCTGGTAGAGCTCCCACAGCTTGGCGCCGCGCCCGCCCGACAACAGCGTGCCGATCGCGGAACTCGATTTCAGCTCTTCTTCGATGGCAGCCGGCTCAAAACGGTCGACCATCCGCCGCAGGGCCGCCTGCACGCCGCGCCAGGCGCGTACGTGATGTTGTGCGAGGTCGCGAACCGCATCCGCGATAGCCGCTTCGCCGGCGAGAAACCCGGGGCTGCGCTCCGCGATAAGCGTCACGATTGCGTCGTCGACCGTCGGCAGAAACTTGAGGGGATTGACTTCGGAGGCTCCGACCATTGTCTGGGCAACGCGGGCATTTCCTTTTTCTTCGGCGCGCTTGCGCAGCAGCTGCATCAATCCTTCCATCATAAGCCGATATTCGCGGCCGAACTTCTCCATCTCGGCGACGGCGTCGCGCCCGGGAAAATCGGCTTCCGCCACACCCATACCGCGCAGGAATGCGGTGCGAAGCGCCATGTCGGCGTGCTGTCTCGCAGGCGGCTGGCGGGCGGGGCTGGCGGCTGCGCCTGCCCGCATCGGGGGAGGGGCATCTGCCGCTCGCACGGGCAGGTCCCAGGAATTGGCCGCTTGCAGTGGCGGGGTGTCGCGCTCGCGCTGACCGGTCGAGCGCGCATCGCTTCCCGGGCTGGCCGCCGCTGGCCCAAAACCGAAGTCGTCGTTGAATTCCGGCAGCTTTGCCGTCGCGGGCTCCGTTGAGCCGTTGGGGAACGCTCCCGACTCGAGGCCAAATGGGTCTGTCTGCTTGGGTGCGCTGGCTGGTTCTGGATAGTTTGCGCTGCCTTTGGACCCCGGTGTTGCGACCGGATCGAGGCTGAACGGGTCGTCGAAAGCAGGCGAGCTGCGCTGTCTGGAATTGGCGCGCTCGAACGCTCCCGGGATCGGCTGCTCGAAGGGGTTCGGCAGCTCGGCTGGACGTGGCCGCTGCGGCTCTTCTTCCACGGCGGCTGAAAAGAAATCATCACGGCCGATGCTGACCGGCGCCCGAGACGCCGGCGGTGAGCGCTCCGGAACTGGGGCTGCGGCTGCTGCTGTGGTTTGGGCACTCGACGTCTGCAGATCGACATGCACGATGTAATCGCCCAGTTTCAGCCGCATGCCATTGCGAAGACGCGTCGACTTGCCTGCGCCGAGCGGGCTGTCGGAGTCGTCTATGAACAATCCGCTGCTCGACGTATCGGTGACGAAGTATCCATCGCGCCCACCAGTGATCCTGCAATGGGCGCGTGAAACGAACATATCGGGATCGTCGATCTGCCAGCCGGCGTCGGCGCTGCGGCCGATCACCAGTTCCCCCTCGTCAAGCCGGGTCTGCCGTACCGCCTGGGTGCGTGGCCCTTGCTCCAGCGTCAGCAGCAGACTCATGCCGCGACCTCCGCCCCTTCCTGCCGCCAGCCGACTAATGTCCGCAGCCGCATGTCGTCAGCATCGCCCCTTTCAGCGGGCCGCGCAAGCCACGCGGTCCGGGCGAGTTGCACGGTTCCAATACGCGGCGGCGGAACGGCATCGCGCGCCAGCACGATGCGTAGATCGACGTCGAGCGATTCGCCGACCATGTCGCTAACGGCTTGCTTGAACAATTTGAGGCGTTGACCGCCCGGCAGGAACGCCTTGAACTCCTCATAGCCCAGCGGGCCGACGCGGAGCTCGATCCTGCTTTGACGGTTGAAGACGCGCGGACCGATCGTCGCTCCCCGACCGAGCCCTGCGTAGGCTTTGCCGAGCCGGGTCTGGAGCGCGGCTGGTATGGTCATCCAGGCAGCGATGAACTCCCTGATCTGGACCGGCACCTTGAACGCCTCAGCCAGGAACAGCGTCAGCCGCTCGGGGCCGTCGACCTGATTGGCAAGCGAGGCGGCCTGGCGCACCTTCACGGGGTCCAGTTCGGGATTGTGGGTGCCGGGAAGCCCTATTCCCGCCATGGCTTCAAGCATGGCGCGAACGCGCCCACCTACCCGGCGCTCGACCTGAACCGCCGGATGGGCGTCCGCCCACGCCCTGTAATACAGCGCAATCATGCGGCTCTGAAGAATGTTGACGAAGTCCATGAACGTCGTGTCGCTGGTCTGCTGCGCATCGGCGCCGGTGAACCAGCGTTGCGACAGGCGATCGAGTACCCAGCGCGTCAAATGCAGGGGCATCGGACCTTCAGGTCCCATCAGACCGATGTTTGCGACCGTAACCCGAGCGGGCGCTTTGTCAGTCGCTTCGCGGAATTCTGCCAGGTCCTTGGCGGAAAAGCTGAGACGGACATGCTGCCCGAGCCGCGAGGGCTCGCGCTCCGGCGGGCCGGAATAGCCGAACAGCCCGCCTCTTCGTTCGAGTCGCCGCAACAACTCGAAGAAGTCGAATGCATCCGACAGCATTTCTGACCGGCCAGGCTTGTCTAGATCAGGTAGCGATTGCCGGGCGTCATCGGCCATGGCACATCCTCCTGCTTTTGCAGCAGCCATGTGCGGGTTCGCACAAAGCCGTTTATTCCGGCATGACGGGCAAACAGCCGTGCCAGCAAGGCCGAAAGCAGCAAGGTGCTCTGCCCCGCCAGAACCGATTGATCGACATGCAATGTCACCTCCGTGCCTCGTCCGAAGCACATCGGCCCATCGATCTGCAGCCGTTCGATGACCGACCGGGAGTCGATACGCACGATCGAGTGCACATTGCGGGCGAGGCTCGGGTCTCCCCTGTCGGCGTAAAGCTCAAGCAGCGCATGCAGCGGATCGACGCCGCGACCTTCCTTTGCAAGGCTTAGAAAGTTGAGGGCGAGCTGCGCTACAAGCCGCCAGGCGAGATTGTCAGCTCGCGATTCACCCGCCGCGCCCGCCGGCAGCGCTGCGGGGATGGCTGGGCGAGGCGGGCGCAATGCGCCGAGAAGCCGGATCGTTTCGACCGGATCGCCGGCTTCCAGAGTCAAGGTAGGGTTGTCGTCAAGAATCGGCAGATCGCGGTTGGTGCAGAGCGCCACGATGTCGAGGCGCTTCAGCGGCCGGTTCGCTGGACTTTCCGCCGGACGTGAAATCGCCAGGAAAACGTCGTCGCCGGTGTATGAAGTGCGGGTGAGGCCGTCGCGCCGTTCTTCCTCCGTCGGGCGGCGTGGGCGCCGTTCGGTGGAATAAACCCAACCGCTGCCGCGGTTCTGTCCCAGGCTGAAGAGCTCCGGGATTGCGGCGTCGCTCCCCTCGCTGTGGGCGGGCGCGGCGCCGCCAACCCGAAAGATTTAGCAGTCCCCCGCTCGCGTGCGGTCGGGAGGCAGGCCCTGCCCCGGGGTGGGCCGAGCGCGCGCGCGTA
>NZ_JAMYKT010000036.1:0-46380 GCF_040317515.1 Mesorhizobium sp. M1428 | reverse complement strand
TGGCTCCTTTGCTCGGGTTGCCTGACAGCAAACCCACTGTGGCACTCAGATGCCGGGAGCGGGAGCCATCCACCTCATCTGCTTTGGCCAGCAGGTCGACGGCAATGGCCGCCTGCCTCTCATCGTCGGCGACATAGGCGCGCAGCAGCACATTGGTGTCGGCCGTAATCCTCATTCCTTGCCCGATCCGGCCGCGGCGCCCGCCTCCGCTATCGCCTCGTTGATCTCCTCGATGCTGAGCACCCGGCGGTTCGTCTTGCCTCTGAGGAAGCCGTCAGGCACGTAGATTCGCTCTCGCCACCGTCGTTCGGCAAAATTTGTTGACTTCCCAACGTCGAGTGGATGTCGCAGCTCGCGCGTGACCTCCCGGCGACGAAATTCGAACTCCGGACCCTAGAGTCGAAGTTACCAGTGTCAAAATAGTTGTTTTAGATGAATTACTTAATCAAAACGTCGTTTTCGAAAGCCCTGGAAACCAAGATCATCGGATCGCCTAGAGTTGAGGCTTCCTTTCACTTCAGTCGCTTCTGTTCGCGCGATCGATCTAACCGTTGGGCGACTGAGCAGCATGGAATCGCCGAATTCATGCGTGCGATATCGGTGCTCGGCGAAGGATGCGGAAGCCTTGGCGAGCAGAGCATCGTCGGCAAAGGCGCGCAGGAGCTCGAAATGGCTTTCGCCGGGCTGGTGGACGCCTGTTAGAATCGCATCGACTACGCGAAGTGGCGTGCCCAGCGCGATGCGCCCCCTCGCAACGCCATTTCCGGCACGCACATTGCCGTCGGGGTTGGCAGCTGCCTCAAGCGCGCGCACCACGCTCGTGCCGATTGCGATGATGCGGCTTCCGCGGAGCTTCGCCCGCGCGACCTGCGCCGTCGTGCGTCCGGGGATGCGGTACGGCTCGTCGAAAGGGAGGCGCAAGTCGAGCGCGGGGTCCCCGGTGGAAGACACGCCCGCGGCATGCGTGAGTGTTGCGAAGCCCACGTCGCGCCGACGCCAGGCCTGGAGCGTGCGCCAGTCGAGTGCGAAGCCTGCCGATGGCGCCTCGAACGCCACCGGCCCGGCGGCAATCTTCGTCCAAACATTCCAAAGTGCCAACGGTTCGCGAACATGAGCATATTGGATCGGCCGGCCGTGCTGCGCCAGTCCTGCAAGCACCGCTGCGCGGTTGCCTGGGAAGCGCAACTCGAGAAGGCGAGGATGGTCGAGAAGGCGCTCTATAACGGCTTCAAGCCGACCGAGCCGGAGGCGATCGCCTGGTGACAGCGGGGGCGGAGACAGCCGATTTTCGGTGCGCGTGCGGTGATCGCCCGCGCCGAAGGCAATCGCCAGGAAGTCGGTTGGGTCGGGAAATGTCAGCCAGCCTGCCAGGCGGATCTCGATCGCCTCGTCGCTTCGAATATGCGTGCCGTGGAAGCTGGCAGGCAAGGTCGCGGCGTCATTGGCTACGACCAGATCGCCGCCATCGAACAGTGTCGCGAGTTCAGTGCGCGGCAGGTCGCGCGTCGCCCCGTCCGCCTCGACAACGAGCAGCCGGGCGGCGCGCCGATCCGGACGGTCGGCGGCAATCATCCACGTGCCTCGGCGAGAAGTGTTGCGCCGGCCGGCAACGTGTCGAGCATCTGTTCGATGATCTCGGCAGCAGCCAAGTCGGGACGCTTCAATGTCGACGGATCGGCGTCAGGAAGCGCCAGCGCGTGCAGTGGGGTGTCCATATCGCCAGGGTCTAGCGCGAGGAGCCGGATGCCGTCGGCCTTCCCCTCCTCGTCCCAAATCGCGGTCAGGTGAGCAAGAGCGGCCTTGCTCGCGCCATACGCACCCCAGCCGGGATAGGCGTTCACCGCCGCGTCGCTGGAGATGTTGACCACCAGCGCGCCACGGCCCTCGCGCGCGGACGCGGCAAGTGCACCGAACAGTGCTTTCGTCAGCCGGAACGCGCCGACGAGGTTGACCGCGAGCGCTTTTTCCAGCTCCTCGCACTCGGTATCGGCAAGGAGCGCCAGTGGAACGGGCCCGAGGCTCGAGGCATTGTTGATCAGAACGTCGAGCCCGCCCAGGCTCGCTGTGGCCTGCAACGCGATCGGGTAGATGTCGTCCTTTTTGCCGACGTCGCCGACAATGCCATGTGCGCCCGTCTCGTCAGCGATGCGTTCGACGTCCGCGGCAGTGCGTGCAACGAAGGCGACCGAGGCTCCGTCTTTGGCAAGCTGCCGCACAAGCGCCAGTCCTAGGCCGGAGGTGCCTCCCGTGACTGCTACACGAAGTCCCTGAAGATCGATGTTGGTCAGCATTGCCGATGCTCCTTCAAACCGTATGGCCGAATGGTACAAGCTCAAGTTAACTTGAGGTCAAGCATTCATTCCGTGGATCGATGCCAACCAGACTCACGTATCGCAGCGCAGGTTCGCCTTGTCGGCCAGCGGGCTGATCGCATTTGAGCGGGCCGGCACAGGAGCAGGTGCAGCCGTGATCGGTGCCGAGTCGGATTGCCTTATCGTCTTAGCGCCGCGTATGGGCTGTCGATCAGGCGATTGGCCCCGAGTGCGCCGTGATTATCGGACCAGTGAAGGAGGCGCATCGCCGTGAAAGCGCTATCGGGTTGCGGCTGTGTGTGATCGACCGGTTTAGCATCGCAAACCCCGCCGATTACAGACGCAAGAAGGCCATGGCCATGCGCGAGACGCCGGGAGCGTTCTAACCCACGTGGCCGGGCCGCACTTCTTCGACCGAGCTGCCTTCGCGCTGAATTCAGCCGATCCCGGCGCTGCAACAATGCTTTCATTCCAAATTGGGTTACTCGGGCCGTTCTGCGACAAAGAGAGTATCGGAGAGAAGCCCAAGCCGTTCGCGATCCGCGGCGGGTATACGATCTGAATTTATTCGGGTGACAGCAAAGCCGGCGTCCTCGATACGCTCCTTGATATCCGGTCCGTAGGCTCGCACGTGATCCGATCCACCAAAGCGCTCGTCGCGCTCCCTCAGTGACATAGATGGCGTCGCTTCGATCGTTTGGCGATAAATAAGCGGTACCTGGATCCAGACCTGCCCTCGGGGCTTAAGAGATGACCAAAGTTGCCGAAACACATGCCGATCATCAGGCACGTGTTCCATGACATGACTTAATACGACGATATCGAGATCGCTGGTGCGTCGCATGTCCATCAGGTCAATTTTCACGGTATCCGGCCCGTACCGTCCCGGCTCGAAATCGCCTTTGATTAGGTTGCCTGCTTGAGAGAGTCTCTTTGAAAGACCTTTCTCGCTAGGCGCAATCTGGAGAATTTGAAGCTGCCCCGCCGGCAACTTGATAAGCCTACGGTCTAGAGCACAAATCAAAAACCGCTCGCGATCCACCGCATGACAAAGCGGGCAGACAAGAGTGTACGCTCCGAAACGGTAAAAAGCCGCTATATCGCGATCGCAGGCATTGCAGTGATGAGCCTTGCTCGTCGGGAGGACCGTCAGGGCAAAGGCTCTGAGCCAATCTCGGTATGAACGAAGTTTGCGTGTGACTCGCCGCACCGTGATACGATCACCATAGCTGCGAAAAAGAGATAGAAGTCGGCTTCCCCGAGCATTGTTCTTCCCTGATGGTTTCAGCATGTCGCCTCCAAGGTTTTTTCACCCAAGGGGCAATAATTAGTGCCAGCTTATATGAAGTCGAGTCTGCGGAGCAGCAGGTCTCCCGATCGGTCGCTGGCAATGCAGGGCGTGGGAGCCGGGCCCTCGCTGACGCTCGGACAGCCGCCAGCAGGAACTCGCGCTGGCGGGCTGCCAGTCCCATTGTCCTGTTCGACAACCCAGCCTTTGAAGAGAAAATTCGATCATCGTCATTACTGCGTCTTGTCCGCTGCTTCTCGACAATGGCCCGCATGTCAAATTCGCCGGCCAGTCGCTGCGTGCTGGCCTCGCCTCGTCGGCCGAGGTCGACGAACGCTATGTGCAAAAACAGTTCTGCCATACCTCCTCCGAGATTGCCCGCCTCCATCGGCGCCGCAGACATCGCTTCCGCATCAACGTGACCAGAGCCTCCGGCCTCTAAGGAGGCACCCCCCTCCTCTGCCGTCGTTCCGCCGCTCAGGTTCACGCGAACGCTTTCATCCTGAGGGCCAGCAGACTGATTTTCTGTCATTCGGACAGCCCCGGAGCCTCCGGGCCTGTTTCATCGCCAGGACAGTTGGTCTTTCGGCAGCCGACCGCTCGGATCGAACACGTTCACTTTGTGCGGAAGATCGGGGCCCAGTCCCGTAGCACCAGATTGCGGTCTTCCGTCTCCGCGCCCGGAGCAAAACTCGGCACCAGAATTCCAGCGATGCCTTCAGGCCGCATTCGGTCATATATGGGCCAGGATGCAGGTCTCTCTCCGTCGCTGAGAGCCGTGGCCCACGCGCTGCCCATGTCCGCAAGCGTGACAGAAGATTCTCCCCTGCACGGTGCGTGCCCGCGTGGCGTCTCCCAATACGCAACAAGGCCCCTCGCGGGGCCTTGTCCTATTAATTTTGCCCTGAACTCATTTCCCCATCATCTGCTTGGCATTCTCTGGCGTAATCGCGGTCGTAGCCACCGTCACCGTCGGCTCAACCGACGAAGCACAATCAAGCAGAATCTTCTTCGACATCTCGATCGCCTCCTTGGCGCCGGTCGGGTAGGTGAAGGTTGCCGCCCAGTCGCCCTTGGCCACGGCCTCGATGCCGCCGGCCGGGCCCGGCAGGCCGTCGGTGCCGATAATCTTGACCTGCTTGCCCGCGCCCTTGGCTGCAAGCAGCGCGCCGGCTGCCATCATGTCGTTCGAGGCGTAGAGCACCTTGATGTCGGGGTGCGCTTGCAGCATGGCAGAAAAAGCGGTCTGAGCTTTGTCGGGCACCCAGTCGGCGGCCTGCTCGGCCACCACCTGGATCTTGCCATTTTCCTTCACACCATCCTTGAATCCGTTGAGCCGCTCCACTGCCGGCGTCGAACTTGGCAGGCCTTCAAGCACCGCTGCCTCGCCCCCTTCGGGGAGCAGCGTCTTTGCGGTGTACTTGCCCGCTTCGAGCGCGATCTTGTAATTGTCGCCGCCGATGAAGGCGGTGTAGTCTTTACCTGGGTCGCCTACCGTCTTGCGGTCGAGCTCGATCACGGGAATGCCGGCATCCATGGCGCGCTTCACCGCCGGGGTCAGGGGCGCTGCCTCGAAGGGCGAGATCAAGAGCAGATCGACTTTTTGAGTGATGAAGTTGTCGACCTGCGATGTCTGCGTGTTGACGTTGCCGGCGCCATCGGCGATCTGCAGCGTGAACTGCGACACTTCCTTGACCGCCGCGCTCAGTTCGTCATTGACATGCTGGCGGTAGGGCTCGGCGTTGTTTGCCTGCGAAAAGCCGATGATGAACTGGCCGTCCTTGGCGCAGGCCTTGACCATTGGGTCAGCGGCCTCTGCGGTGCCCGCCATGCACAGGCACGTGCCGGCGAGCAGTCCAAGCCGCCAGGCACGCCACGATCCTCGTTCTGTGGTTCTCATGCTCTCTCTCCTCCTTTTTAGGGCCGCTGCGGCCACACCTTGGTTTCTAACGCCTTCCATCTGCCCGCCGTCTGCCTGCTATCTGCCCAAACCCTCGCGGCGGCGCACGAGAGATTGAAGCACGGCCGCCAGGACGATGATCGCGGCCGTCGCGAGCAGCTGCATGGCGGGGGTAATGTTGTTAAGCTGAAGGATGTTGGCGAGCGCGCCGAGCATGATGGTGCCGGCGACGGTGCCGACCATCGAGCCGGCGCCGCCGAACAGGCTGGTGCCGCCGATGACCACGGCCGCGATTGCGGTGAGCTCATAGCCCATACCGTCATTGGCGCTGCCGAAGTTGAATTGACCGGCGTGCACGATGCCGGCAAGGGCGGCGGCAAAGCCGGTGATAGCGTAAACCGAGATCTTGACCATCGAGACCGGCACGCCGGAAATGCGCGCGGCCCGCTCGTTGCCGCCGACGGCAAAGACATAGCGGCCGAAGCGCGTGGTGTTCAATACCAAGGTGGCAATGGCGGCGAAGACGATGAAGACAATGGTCGCCACCGGCACGGTGTTGTTGAACAGACGCTCGCCCAGCACCGCGAAAACAGGTGGCGCCAGGCCGGGACCATCGCCATAGGAAATGTTGATGTACTGGTTGCCCGATACGACCAGCGCGAGCCCCCGCGCCGCCTGCAGGCCGGCGAGCGTGACAATGAACGGCTCGAGGCGAAAGCGGCTGGAAATCATGCCCTGGATCATGCCGAAGACGGTGCCCATTGCCAGCACAGCAAGGACGGTCGGGATAAGCCCGAAGCCGCCGGAGATCATCATCGTTGCGGTAACCACGCTGGAGAGACCGAGCACGGCGCCCACTGAAAGGTCGATGCCGGCGGTGATGATGACGAAGGTCATGCCGATGGCAATGATGCCTGTTTCAGACACCGCACGCACTATGTTGGCCATGTTGTCGGGCGCAAGGAACAGGATCTCGCCATGGCGCCTCGGCGAGAAGATGACGCCGCCCATCGCGACCAGCACCAGGCCGATCAAGCTCTGGAAGCGCACGACCAAAGCGAGCGGATCGCGATGCACCGGTGCTGCCGCCAACGGCACGCCTGCAGCCGAAGTCGTCTCGTCAGACATCAGGTCTCCTTGCCGTTTGCTGCGGCCAGCACCGTGTGCTCGTCGACGCCGCCGATGAATTCCGCTACGTTGCGCCCCTGGCGCAGCACTACGATGCGATCGCATAGGCCGATCAGCTCAGGCATTTCGCTGGAGGCGACCAGAATGCCCAACCCTTGAGCGGCCAGTTGCCTCAGCCGCGCATAGATCTCGCCTTTGGCACCGACATCGACGCCGCGCGTCGGCTCGTCGAGCAGCAGAAGACGCGGATTGCCTAAGATTTCCTTGGCCAGTACCACCTTCTGCTGGTTGCCACCTGAAAGCGCGCCGACGGCGATGTCGGGGTTCTTTGGCCGGATGTCGAACTGACCGAAGGATTGTTTCACCGCCTCCGCCTGCCGGCCCGGCGACATCAGTCCGGCCGGCGAGAGGCGGCGGATCACCGACATGACCAGGTTGAGGCCGACCGCCATCCTCAGCATTAGTCCGCTGCCGCGACGGTCGTCCGTGACGAAGGCGATGCCGGCCGCTCGCGCCGCCCTGATTGAATTGAGCTTCACCTGACGGCCATCGAGGGCGACATCGCCCTCCCAGTGGCCGGAGAGGCCGGTGCCATAAAGCGCGCTGAGAAGTTCGGTCCGCCCTGCCCCCATGATGCCGGCCAGTCCGACGATCTCCCCTTCATGCACATCGAGCGAAAGCCCTGTCGGGGCCTGCCAGCCGGCACTGTCGCGCACCAGCCGGAAGCTTGCATCGCGCAAGCTGAGCAGTGCCCGGCCGACCGCTTTAGCGCGCTGGGGAAAAAGCTCGTCGAGCGGACGCCCCACCAGCAGCCGCACCAACTCGGCTTGCGGCGCGTGCGGCTCGGTGACGCCGGCGACGCGCCCGTCGCGCATCACCGTTACCCGGTCTGCAATCTCGGGCACTTCCTCCAGCCGATGCGAGATATAGACGATGCCGATGCCGCTGGCGGCGAGCTTGCGCATGATGTCGAACAGCCTTTCGACCTCACCCACCGTCAGGGCCGCCGTCGGCTCGTCCATGATCAGTACGCGCGATGCGTAGGACAGCGCCTTGACGATCGCCACCACCTGGCGCTGGCCGATCGAGAGATCGGCGACCAGTCGTGCCGGGTCAATGGCGAGTTCGATCGCTTCCAGCCGTCTGCGGGCCTCACGGCGCATCGCGGCCACATCGAGCAAGCCGCCCGGGCGCATTAACTCGCGGCCTAGGAAGAGGTTCGACGCCACATCGAGCGTCGGTACGAGATCGAGCTCCTGGAAGATAGTGGCTATGCCGGCGCCCTGCGCTTCGCGTGGATTGCTGAAGCGCACTGGCTTGCCGTCGATCTCAATCGTGCCTTCGTCCGCCGCGTAGACGCCCGACAGCAGGTTCATCAACGTCGATTTGCCGGCCCCGTTCTCACCGAGAAGGGCGTGGATTTCACCGGCCCTGAGGTCGAAATCGACGCCGCGCAGAGCCTGGACACCACCGAAGCGCTTGACCGCGCCGGTGACCGAAAGCAGCGGCGCGTTCATGTCGGCCTCGCACAGGATTGGCGGGCATGAAGCGTGGCCTGGAGTCGGACGGTGCGCGGCTCCGTCGCGGAGGATGCGATGCGAGCGCTGAGCAAAGCGGCCGCCTGCCGGCCGATCTCGGCGCAAGGCTGCGCCACCAGCGTCAGCCGCGGCTCGAAACAATCGGCCCATTCGAAGTCGTCGAAGCCGGCAAGCGAAAGATCGCCCGGTATCGCCAGGCCCATTTCGCGGATCGCGCGGACTGCCCCGATCGTCGTCATGTTGTTGCCGGTGACCAAGGCCGTGGGTGGCGACGGCAAAGACAGTATGACGCGGGTAGATGCTGTCGCGGACGCGGTGTCGACGTTCCCGACCGACAAATAGTCCGGCAGGCAGTCAAGTCCGTTGGCGGCCAGGGCCGACCGGAACGCCTCGACGCGTTCACGGGTCGTCGCCAAGCCCGGCTGGCCAGCGACGAAGCCGATCCGCTTGTGGCCGAAGGAGGCGACGTGATCGATAAGGGCTCGCATTGCCGAATGGTTTTCGACGCCGATCTGGTCGAAGCGCTCGTCGGCCAAGCGGTCGATCAAGACGCAGGGCAACTTCTTCTCGGCAAGATAGTCGATCGCCCGCTGCGGCGCGCCCGATGGCGCCAGAATGACGCCGTCGACCCGCCGCTGATGGAAAGCACGGACCACCGAAAGTTCGCGATCCGGGTCGTCCTGGGTGTCGGACAGGAAAACCATAAGACCGAGACGCGCGCACTCGGCCTCCACTGCGCAGATGATGTCGGTGAAATAGGGATTGGAAATTGCCGAGATTGCCAGGCCGACGCTGTTGGTCGTCGAGGCTTTGAGAGACCGCGCCAGCTCATTAGGCTGATAGCCCATCGAGGCAATCACGTCGTTGATGAGCTTCGCCTTCTCGGGCGATACAAAACGGGTACGGTTGACTACATGCGACACGGTCGAAACCGACACGCCCGCGCGGCGCGCCACTTCAGCCATTGTCGGCATGGCGGCTCAAATGGGGTGCTCGCAAGCGCTCCTCCCTAACTGCGTTTCCGTCCGCTCTTGTTCTGATTGGCGGATTGAGCGAAACGATATCGCAATCGAAACGTTTGCGCAATCGTTTCGATGCTCAATATGCCGAAAAACGAGATCAGCGGCAGTTCTAGGTGATTGTCAAATGGCGCAATGATGAGGGGCCGTTTCTAACCTCTCGAAAATGGCCAATTGTAGCGCTGTCAGCGCAACGCCTGGAATAGAATTCTGTATTCTGGCCCAGCTGTGGGGCTAGGCGCCGCAATGATCTGGCTTGGCCTCGACACCGGGCTCTTCATTCGCTGGTCTTCGGCGATAGCCAACAGCGTTGAATAAGACCTCATTGTCACAATCTTAGGTGGGAGGAACCTGGTTGACGCATGAGGCGCCCGTTCGGCGCCATGCCCGTGGTCGCCATGCTTGCAGCACCCCAGTGGCTGAAGTCGTCGAAGCTGTGGGTTGGCGATGGGGTGGTAACGTTGGGCGGAGATGGTTTACAAGCCAGTGACGCTTCGAACGGCCGCCGAGTATTTCGTCCCTCCTTCCTGAGCTTCGAAGTTTGTCGCTGGGTCCCGGCCTTTTATCGTGTTATGCTAATAGACCCAAAAGACCTTCCTTGAAGGGAAACGGAAATGTCCGCCATGTCAGCGTTGACGCGGACTTTCATTGCCGCTGTTCTTGTCGGCGGCGCGCTTGTCATGTCGTCGGCCATCGGAGCGGGAGTTACCGAGGATGTCGTGACGGCAACGCGACTCGCGGAATTGCTCCGGGCGGGGCGAAGCATCATCTCGAACTATCAGACGCTCATCAATGACCCTGCTCTTGGCGACAAGCACCTCGACGGTGAGCGCATTGCGAGAGAGGCCATCGCCGCTTACTCAAAACACACCGGTCACGACCCGCTTTCCGGCGAATTGACTGAGCGCGACCGTCGTCTGCTTGAGGCCCAGATTGAGGCGATGCGAGAGGTGGTGAACGAACAGCAAGATAACATCAACCGCGCGGGAACCGCTTTCAAAGGGTTCGTGCCAGCCGTGTTTGCGCGTCTGATGAATGACAAGTTCGCCGCCAAGGCCGGCAACGAAGCTCGGGTGCGGGTGACTGCGCCAGAGCAACTCGTGCGCAACCGCAAATCGCTTCCGGACGCCTGGGAAGCACAGATCATCAAAAGCGTCTTGCTAGATCAGCAGAGAGCGAAGGGAGAAGCCTATACGGAAGTCACAGCGGTGGATGGACGCCGGGCATTTCGAATGCTGCTGCCCGAATACTATACTGGCTCGTGCCTTTCCTGTCACGGCGAGCCGAAGGGCGAGATCGACGTGACAGGATATCCAAAGGAGGGCGGCAAAGCGGGCGATCTGGGAGGCGCGATCAGCATCGTCTTGTTCAAATGAGCGCTTTGGAACAATCACCGCACCGAGTGAAAGCGGTTTCGGCGCCGGCGAGGCCGCTTACACGTCGCTTTGCGAATCTACCGATTTCGGCCCGCATAGCTGCGCTGACAGCGGCCGGCCTTATCAGCCTCATCGTATCCTCCATTTTTCTCACACAGGCACTTTATCGCAGTGCAGATCGAACCGCGGAGACCAAGGCATTTTTCGACGCCGCGTCCACTGCGGCTGCGGCGCACGTAACATTCGGCGAATTGCGATACTGGCTGACCGACCTGTCGGTTAGCTTGTTGATGAATTCGCAGCGTAATGCCGAGCAGGCGCGCGAGCGACTCCTGGCACACCTGGACCGCCTTTCAAAATCATCACCGGATGCGGTCAGGGAAATCCGCGTTGAGATCGATGCCTATGTCAAAACAGCGTTAGAGGCGGCAGACAGCTATACTCAAGACAACCGCATCATCGGCAACACTCTCCTCGCGCAAGCGCGCACCCACAGCGCAAATGTGGATGCTGCGCTTAACAAACTCGTTGAACGAGCGAGCGCCGAGGCAGAAGCCGCCCGGAACGAGGTCGTAACGGAAACCCAGAAAACGGCGACTACTGCTGCTGTTCTGGTGGCCATCGTGGTGATGATCGGGTCGCTTCTCACCATCCTTGTCCTTCGCTCGATCGTCGGCCCGTTGCGGCGGCTAAACCGGGTGATCGGAAATCTGACGGAAGGACGTTACGACGTCGAAATACAGGCAGAGGGAGGGGACGAGCTCGGCGCGATGGCGCGGACGCTTCGGCTTTTCCGGGCGAGCGCAATTGAAAAGCAAAGACTGGAGGATGAGGCGGAGCGGCAAAGACGGACGATCGGAGCGGCACTCGAGGCGATTTCTGACGGATTTGTCCTGTTCGACTCGGAGGACAAGGTCCTTCTTGCCAACAGCAAATACTGCGAAATCTTTCCCGACAATGAGCGAGCTACTCTGCCTGGGAAAAGCCTTCAGGATATTCTGAAAAGTCGCTTGGCGAGCGGACACGTCGACCTTGAGGGCGCGTCGCCGGAGGAGTGGATTGCGAAGAGGCTGCGCATCCAGAAGGATCCGGCAGGCTTCGTCCACGAGGGTCGCTTCGGAGAACGCTGGGTCCGCGTCAGCAAACGAAAGACCCCTGACGGCGGGACCGTCGCCATTTACACCGACATCACGGAACTGAAGCAGAGAGAGGTCGAACTCGAGCGGGCCAAGAGTCATGCTGAAGCGGCAAATGAGGCCAAGAGCAGCTTTCTCGCGTCCATGAGCCACGAGCTACGCACTCCACTGAATGCGATCATTGGCTACAGCGAGATGCTGATCGAAGAGGCGAGCGGCCAGCAAATGAACGAGTTCGTGCCAGATTTGGAAAAGATCGCCGGGGCCGGTCGCCATCTCCTCGCGCTCATCAACGACATCCTCGATCTGTCGAAGATCGAGGCAAACAAGATGGCAAATTTCCTGGAGACTTTCGACGTCGCCGACTTGTTGCGCGATGTCCAGGCCACAGTCGCGCCACTGATGGCGAAAAACCGAAACAGTTTCGTTCTGGACCCCGCGGGCGACCTCGGGAAGATGCATTCGGACCAGACGAAGTTGCGTCAGAACCTCTTCAATCTGCTCAGTAACGCAGCCAAGTTCACCGAGGGGGGCCGCGTAACGCTGGCGATTCGACGCGAGAGGAGATCGGACGGCGACTGGCTGATATTCAGAGTATCCGACACCGGGATCGGGATGACGCCAAAGCAGCAAGAACGGCTCTTTGACGCTTTTACGCAGGCAGACGCCTCCACCACTCGCAACTATGGCGGGACGGGATTGGGCCTCAGCATAACCCGGAGTTTCTGCCGCATGATCGGAGGCGTTGTAACCGTCAAGAGCGAGTTCGGAAAAGGCTCGACCTTCACAATGGAGATTCCAGCCGAGTGCAACGAAGAACCTGGCGAGCAGAAACCCGCCGAGCCGCTGTCGTCGAGGCCGTCGGAACGGGCGGTTCTGATCATAGATGACGAGCCAGCCGCCCGAACTCTCATCGCCAAGGCCTTGGCAGAGGCGGGACTGGCATCGATCGAAGCAGCAAGCGGCGAGGAAGGCATAGCCGCAGCGCGAGCGCATCGCCCGGCCGCAATCATTCTCGACATCATCATGCCGCATCAGGACGGCTGGTCAGTGCTGCGCTCACTGAAAGGCGATAAGGAGCTCTGCGAGATTCCGGTAATCCTTGCGACGATACTTGCAGATCGCGAACTCGGCCTCTCACTCGGTGCGGTCGAATACCTCACCAAGCCGATCGACACCCGAAGGCTTATTCGAACGATAGAGGCTTGCGGCGGCGGCAACCGCGATGTGCTTGTTATTGACGACGATCAAGCCTCGCGCGACTTCCTTCGGCGTATCCTGATCAAGAAGGGTTGGCGGGTTCACGAGGCAAGCGATGGCTTGCGGGGCCTCAAGCTGATGAAGCGATTGCTGCCGCGTTTGGTCCTGCTTGACCTGCTGATGCCCGAAATGGACGGGTTCCAGACGCTGAACGAGATGCAGCAGGTGCCCGAACTGCAAAACATTCCGGTCGTCGTCGTAACTTCGAAGGATTTGTCGGCGGACGAACTCAAATGGCTTCGCGACAGGGCGGTCTCGGTTGTGACCAAGGGCGCAAACAGTCGGTCCCAGTTGGTCGAGGCCCTCGAGCGCCAGATCTTCCCACTTGAGTCGACGGGTGCCGGCAACGCCGATCGCGGAAGCGCCCCTATAGTTGAAGGAAGCCAAAGATGACGAGGATCCTTCTCGTAGAAGACAACGAATTGAACCGCGACATGCTCTCGCGACGGTTGTCGCGGCGTGGGTTCGAAGTCCTCATTGCGGAAAACGGACAATCGGGGGTGGAACTCACCGTTTCGGAAAGGCCCGATCTCATCCTCATGGATATGAGCTTGCCGGTCATGGACGGGTGGGAGGCGACGCGGCGGATCAAGGCCGATCCGGCCACCTCCGGGATCCCGATCATTGCGCTTTCTGCACACGCGATGGCCAGCGATCGCGAAATGGCGCTCGAGGCGGGCTGCGATGACTACGATAGTAAGCCGGTGGAACTGTCGCGACTTGTCCAGAAAATTGAACAATTGCTCGCCGCGAATGGATGAGGCTCGGGCGGACGGTATGAAAATATGACTGCCAAGAACAAGTTCCAACGGCATGCGATCGCCGTCCATCTGGCACAGCAGCTCGCCGGACCGGCGCGGGCAATCTCAGGACTTCAGGAGTTGCTGACCGAACAGGTGCAGGACCTCGGTCTGGTCCACATGACACCCGACCTACAGAAGGTCGGCGCCGCTGCTTGCGAACTGAATGGCCTGATCGACAGCCTGATCCACGGCAAAGCCGATAATGAGAACCGGGCAGGGGTCGAGATCGAGGCGAAACTGCGCCACGACTTGCGAACGCCGCTCAACGCGATCATCGGCTATTCCGAAATGATTCGTGAAGAAGCCGAAGAATTGCGCGAATACGCGCTGGAAGAGGATGTCACGGTGATGCTCGCCGCGGCGGCCGAGTTGTTGGCGCATGTCGATGCAATTGCCGGCCTCTCGCGCGCACCCGACAGCGAGGATCCGCGGACCACGGATCAGGCTGAGATCGATGCGGCAGGGCTCGAACGGGCACTGATCAAGGCAGAGCACGACGCAAGCCCAGGCCACGGGGGGCGCATACTTGTCGTCGACGACATCAGCAGCAACCGCGGTCTCCTCTCGCGCCGCTTGCAACGTGACGGTCATCAGGTAGTCACTGCCGAGTCCGGTCCATCAGCGCTGGCTCACCTGGCGGAACACGAGTTCGACCTGGTTCTTCTTGACCTCCTGATGCCGGACATGAACGGCATCGAGGTGCTCTCGCGATTGAAAGCGGAGCGCCGATGGCGGCATATCCCTGTCATCATGATATCGGGGTTGGACGAAGTGGACGCGGTGGTCCGCTGCATCGAGGCGGGGGCGGACGACTACTTGCCTAAACCTTTCAATCCGGTCCTGCTGCGCGCCCGGATCAACTCGAGTTTGGAAAAGAAACGTTGGCTCGACCGCGAGCACCAGTATCTTCAGCGGATCGAGGCGGAGAAGCGGCGGGCCGACTCGCTCCTCCATGCGATCCTGCCCGGTCAGATCGTGGCACGGCTGCAACGGGGCGAAGAGTTCATTGCCGACCGATTCGATGAAGTGACCATCCTTTTTGCCGATATTGTCGGTTTCTCGAGCATAGCGGCAAGGTTGCCGCCGGCGGACCTGATCAAGCGCCTCGATGGGCTATTCAGCACGTTCGATGTCTTGGCGGAGAAACATTCCGTGGAGAAAATCAAGACCATCGGAGACGCCTATATGGCTGCAGGCGGTGTTCCGGAACCGGCAGATGACCATGCCGACAGGATCGTGGCACTGGGGAAATCCATGCTGGACGCGTTGAAGCCCTTAGCGTGGGGCAACGATAGTTTTCGGATCCGCATTGGCGTGCACACGGGACCGGTGATCGCGGGCCTGATCGGCCGGCATCGATTCGTCTACGACGTCTGGGGCGAGACCGTGAATATTGCAAGCCGGCTCGAGTCTCAGGGCGTGGCCGACCGCATGCAGATTTCGGAGGCAACCAAGCAGGCCCTGCGTACCTCCTGGAAGCTCAAACCGCGCTGCAATGTAGAACTGGCAGGTGTCGGCAGGATTGAAACCTATCTCGTTCAACACTGAACAATGTCTGACTGCCTAAGGGAATTTCGCGAAGCGATGCTTGGGGTCGAAACGATTGCATGCAGCACAAGCGTTGTTTCTCGCCGGAGCATCGGCCGCCGCAGCCAACACAAGCTTGTTAGGCGCCGCAGCCTGGGCGCAGGCGGCCGAACCCTTCAAGCTTCCGCCGCTCGGCTACTCGAACAACGCATTGGAGCCGCACATCGACGCGACTACGATGATGATCCATCACGATCGTCATCACGCCGCTTACGTGAATGCCTGCAATCAACTCGTGCCACTTTGGCCTGAGCTCGCCAGCACGCCGATGGAGGCCATTCTGGCAGATTTGGGCAAGGTCCCGGAAGGCGTGCGCAGCGGCGTGCGCAACAATCTTGGGGGACATTGGAATCACACTCACTTCTGGGAGCTGATGACGCCGGGGGGACCCAACCAGCCCGGTGGCGACCTCAATGCCGCCATAAGCAGCACCTTCAGCAGCTATGCGGGCCTGACCGAAAAGCTCATGGCGGTTGGCCTTGACCGCTTTGGCTCCGGCTGGGTATGGCTTGTCGTGGACAAGGACAAGAAGCTTGAGATCGTCAGCATAACCAGGACACGCCGCTCGAGCTTGGGGCTCATCCAGTGATTGGCCTCGACGTCTGGGAGCACGCCTATTATCTCAAGTACCAGAACCGCTGCGCCGACTACCTCAAGGAATGGTGGAGCGTGGTGAACTGGGACAAGGCGCTCGCCAACTTCAAGAAGTCGATCGGCTGAGGGGGCCGCAGTTCGCAACACCTCATCCATCGCAATTTCGAGTTCGTGATGCTCGATCTCGATTTGTTGTCAGGCCGCTTTTCGACCATAGCAAAAGAACGCCTCCTCAATAGTGGGCCTTGCCATGCAGCGCACCGCCGACTCGAACCCCGAACATGTCTGCAAATTGTTGACGTATCCGACAGGACTCTGAGGCATAGCGAGGATTGCTATAGCTCATTTTTCATGGCATCATGAGTTATAGAAAGGCGCTCTATAACTCATGGTATGGAATTGGGAGCAGACTGACTGGCCGCATTTTACCTACGATAAGAAGGTATTGGAACCGCTGGAAAGCGAGTTCCTGTTGCGGTCGGGCGAGTTGCGGGGCGTCTTTCGTCATGTCGGTGCCGACGATCGCGACCAGATTCGCATCGACCTTATCAGCGAAGAAGCCTTGAAGACATCCGCGATTGAAGGGGAATACCTCAACCGCGAGAGTCTGCAATCATCCTTACGCCAGCAACTTGGCTGGGGGAGCGAGACCAGGCACATTCCGCCGGCCGAGCGCGGTATCGCTGAAATGATGGCCGATGTTTATTTGCATTTTTCCGATGCACTCTCGCATCCCACCCTCTACGCCTGGCACAAGATGGTGATGTCGGGTGAGCGGCGCATCGGGACCATCGGCAGCTACCGCCTGCACGCCGATGCCATGCAAATCGTTTCCAATCGGCTGGATAAGCCCAAACTCCATTTCGAAGCGCCACCGTCGGCCCGGGTGAAGACCGAAATGGACGCCTACGTGGCTTGGTTCAACGAAACTGCGCCCAAAGGCAAGATACCGATTCCGGCGTTGACGCGTGCCGGAATCGCGCACCTTTATTTCGAGAGCATTCACCCGTTCGAGGATGGCAACGGGCGCATAGGGCGTGCCCTCTGCGAAAAGGCACTGGCGCAAAGCCTGGGTGAGCCCAGTCTCATCGCTTTGGCGTACACGATTGAACGCCACCGCAAGCCCTACTACGGCAATCTGGAGGCCAGCAACAAAAACAAAGCGATTACGGCTTGGCTACTCTATTTCGCTAACACGATCCTTGAAGCGCAACGCGTAACGCTTGCCCGTGTCGAATTCTCGATCGCCAAGGCCAAGTTTTACGAACGCTACCGCGGTCACTTCAATGAGCGCCAGGAAAAGGTCATCACCCGGATGTTCCGCGAAGGTATAGATGGTTTCAAGGGCGGTCTCAGCGCCGAGAATTACATCGCCATCACTCAGGCATCCCGCGCGACAGCGACAAGAGATTTGCAGGACCTCGTTGCCAAGGGTGCACTGATTAGAACCGGCGAACGACGATACACACGTTACGCATTGAACACTCTTGCTGGCCGAGCGTAAACCACAACAGAGACAGAAGAAGCGGGCTGTCAAAGAGTCTGCCTGCCTGAGCATCGAGGGGTGGCTGGCTGCAATCTGACAGGAGATCCTCGAGGCCAAGACAATGGTAAGAGTCTGTTCGAACTGCCGCCGGCTACTACCGACCCCAGAGCACCCCGATGATCACACCCTAATTCGGCAGCGGCATGGTCGGCCTTCAAGGCCCTTGGCCGGGAAGTTGGTACAATCAGGCAACACCCGTTTCTGAACTGGATTTTGAAGCCGCGGATAAGCGGCTATGATGAGCGTGCCGAATGCAGGTAAGGTTGAGGAGGCCTCGAACAATCGGCATTAAAGGAGACTACGTCGATGACGAACGTTCGCGCCCTTGTCCTTGAACGCCAGCACGAACTCAAGCTGCGTGACATCGATCTGCCACAGACCGTGGGCCCGGGCGAAGTTCGCATCAAGATCCATACGGTGGGCGTCTGCGGCTCTGACGTGCATTACTACACGCATGGCCGCATCGGCCCGTTCGTGGTCGAAGCGCCGATGGTCTTGGGCCACGAAGCCGCCGGCACCGTCGTCGAAACAGGGGAAGGCGTCGAGCATCTAAAGGTCGGCGACCGCGTCTGCATGGAGCCGGGTATCCCCGATCCCAATTCGCGGGCGAGCCGGCTCGGCCTCTACAACATCGATCCGGCGGTCAGGTTCTGGGCAACGCCGCCGATCCACGGTGTGCTGACGCCCTATGTCGTCCACCCCGCCAACTACACTTTCAAACTGCCCGACAATGTCAGCTTCGCCGAAGGCGCCATGGTGGAGCCCTTCGCTGTCGGAATGCAGGCGGCTGCCAAAGCAAAGATCGCGCCGGGCGACACGGCGGTGGTGATTGGCGCAGGGCCGATCGGCACGATGGTGGCGATCGCGGCGCTCGCCGGCGGCTGCGCCCGCGCCGTTGTTGCAGATCTCGCCCAACCCAAGCTCGACATTGCCGGCGGCTATCAAGGCGTGATCCCGGTCAACGTCCGCGACAAGAACCTGGCGGCGGAGGTAAAGCGCCTGACCGATGGCTGGGGCGCCGACGTCGTGTTTGAATGCTCGGGCTCGTCCAAGGCATGGGAGACCCTGCTCGATCTGCCGCGGCCCGGTGGCGTGGTGGTGGTGGTCGGCCTGCCGGTGGCGCCGATCGCATTCGATGTCGCCACCGCCTCGACCAAGGAAGTCCGCATCGAAACGGTGTTCCGCTATGCCCACCAATATGAGCGGGCAATCGCGATGATGGGGTCGGGCCGGGTCGACCTAAAGCCACTCATTTCGGCGACCTTCCCCTTCGAAGATTCCATCACCGCCTTCGACCGCGCAGTCGAAGCACGGCCGGCGGACGTAAAGCTTCAGATCCGATTGCCGGATTAAGGCGAGTTCCAAAGCCCCGGGCTGTCCTCCCGATCTCCTCAATGCGTTCCGTAGCTTCCTTGGGGTGCCAAAGTTGGCGGCCCCGAGCGCTTTTGATGCTGGTACACGGCATTTGCCGGCGGCCCTCCCTCCAAAAACAACCCCGTACCCGGCGATCACGGCATCCTCTGGGACCACGAGCAAATCCCCTGAGCCTGACGGAACCGACACTTGACAAATCGGCGGCCGTCCGACACGTTCTTAACAAAAGGCACAACAAACTTACAAAAGTTCAAGTTGGCACAATCTGGCCGATAGGGAGAAGGCCGATGCGTCTCTGTGACCGAGCGGAGATTTGCGCGTGAGCACGGTGACCGTGACCCGCGAAACGCCCAGATGGGCCCTGCCCCGGTTCATGACGGCCGAGCATCCATTCCCCTGGCTCGCGCCGATCACGGTTATGCTTCTCGTTTTCGGGATCTACCCCCTCGCCTATTCGGTCTGGCTGTCGTTTCACAAACGCAATGTCGTCTCCCGGCAGCTTGACTTCGCCGGGCTCCACCAATGGACGCGGGCCTTCTCGGATGCACGTATGTGGCATTCGCTGGAAACCACGCTGATCTACACCTTCGTCGCGCTTGCGGTTCAGCTTGCGCTCGGCATCCTCGTTGCCCTTCTGCTTGACACCGATCGCAAAGGTTACGGTGTGCTGCGGGCGCTGATGACACTGCCGCTGGTGGTGCCGCCTGCGGTGACCGGAATGATGTTCCTGCTGATGCAGGACGGCTCTTTCGGCGTCCTGTCGTTCTACCTCTATGCCCTCGACCTGATCTCGCCGGCACAGCCGATCCTGACGCAGCCCGGAACCGCATTGGCGGCGATCCTGCTGGCAGACATATGGCAATGGACGCCGTTCATGGTGCTCATCATCCTGGCAGGGCTCAGGGCGCTGCCGAAGGAACCTTTCGAAGCCGCCGCAATCGACGGCGCCAACGGCATCCAGACGTTCTTGCGGCTCACATTGCCGATGCTGCGCAAGGTGATAGCGGTCGCGGTGCTGATCCGCGGCGTCGATCTCTTTCGCATCTACGACTACGTTTACATCATCACCGCCGGCGGGCCGGGCACGGCCACCGAGACACTTTCATTCTACGCGGGTCGAATCTACTTCACCGGAGATTTTCCCTATGCCGCGACCCTGTCGCTGATCGTGCTCGTCGTCTTGATCGTCGTGTCGAACCTGTTCGTCAGGCTGTTCAAGGTGAGGTTCTGATGGAGTCGTCGCGCGCCCAAGCGATCGCCCGTGACGTGCTCGCCGTCCTGGTGGTGGCGATCTTCATGTTCCCGATCGCGTGGTGGGCGCTGTCGTCCATCAAACCCTATTCGGCGATTTTCGACCGCAGCGGACCGGTTTACACCGGTTTCACGCCAACGCCGGACAATTACCGCGTGACGCTGCTTGGCGTTTCGCGCGTCGACATCGGCATGGAACAGGGCGGCGAGGCGGCCGGGGTCATCAAGGGTGGCGCCAGCTCCTACGATTCCCGCCAGTCGTTGCTCGACAGCGCCATCATAGCCGTCGGATCGACGGCGCTGACGCTGCTGCTGGCCACCCTGGCCGCCTATTGCCTGTCGCGAATGCAGTTCAGCGGCCAGCAGTCCTTCCTGTTCTGGATACTCTCGCAGCGCTTCATGCCGCCAATCGCGATCGTCATTCCAATCGTTTTCATGTTCCGCGATCTCGGGTTGCGCGATACCTATACGGGGCTCATTCTCGTTCACAGCTTGATCAACCTGCCGCTGGCGGTTTTGCTTTTGAAGTCGTTCTTCGACGATGTTCCGCGCGAGGTTGATGAGGCGGCGCTGATTGACGGCGCGACGCGTTGGCAGACGTTCCGACGCGTCGTCCTTCCCATGGTCAAGGGCGGCATCGCTGCGACTGCCGTGCTGTGTTTCATCTTTTCGTGGACCGAGTTCCTGCTCTCACTGTTCCTGACAACGTCGATCCGCACGGTGCCGGTGAAGATCTCGACCTTTGTCACCTCGACCGCGACCGAGTGGGGCTACATCACAGCGCTCGGCACGTCCGCGATCATACCCAGCTTCATCTTTATCCTGCTGGTTCAACGGCATCTGGTCCGCGGCCTCACCCTCGGATCCCTGAAGGAGTGAGGCACAGACGAGAAGAACGACGACAAAAACGCAATGGAGGAACGATCATGAGCTTCAGTGAACACGACAAGAAGACATTCGTCGCCGATACCTGCAACGACTTTACGGCGCGCCGAATAACCAAACGCGACTTCATGAGGAAGATGGCGCTCGCCGGTGTCGGCTTTTCGGCCTTCGGGTCGGCCATGCTAGGAGGCGGCCGTACCAATCGGGGGATGCTGGGGCTCGGGGTTGAGGAAGCCCGCGCCCAGGACGCCGATATGCTGAAGTGGCTGGCCGACGTCGGCAAGCCTTATGCCGGCACCAAAATCCGCTACACTTCGGAAGCGACGCCGCCAACGATCGTGGCCAACCAGCTTGTCGCGGGTGAATTCACCAAGGCAACCGGCATTGAGGTGGAAGTCGAGATCGTGCCGCTGGAGCAGGTTCTCGCCAAGGCGACGCAAGACGTACAGGGCCAGCTTGGTACGTACGACGTCTACTATCTCGATCAGTCCTGGATGGCGACATTTGCACAGGATGTCGTCGATCCGCGCGAGTATTACGACCAGAACAAAGAACTGGCGATGCCCAACTTCGACTGGGACGATTTCTCCAAGCCGCTAGTCGACGGCATCGCCATGTACAACGGCAAACAGTGCGGAATTCCATTCGATATTCCGATCTTCATCCTGATGTACCGCAAGGATCTTTTCGACAAACACAACATTGCGCTGCCGACAGACCTCGACGCCTATCTCAAGGCCGTGCAGGCGCTCACAGAGGCAGAAAAAAGCAACGGCATCTTCGGCACAGCATGCCAGGCGAAGTCAGGCCATTATTCGCTGGAATGCGACTGGACCTTCGCATTGTGGGGCCATGGCGGTTCCATCTTCAACAAAGACAAGAAGTTTGTCGGCAATGACGAGCGCGGGGTGGCCGGGCTCAAATTCTATCAGGAGCTGGTCAAGAACTCGCCGCCCTCCGCGACGACTTGGACCTGGGACGGCCAGGGACAGGCACTGACACAGGGTCAGGCCGCCATGGCAATCACCTGGGGCGAAGATTTCCCCGGCTTCGACGCCAATGATTCCAAGGTCAAGGGCCTGTTCGAGGCCCTGCCCGCGCCCAAGGAAGTTCCTGGCCGTCGCGCCGCCGCAGATTGCGGCTTCAACGAAATCCCGGCCGTCGGTCACCAGGGTGGCTCGACGATCTCGCTGTCGCAATATTCCAAGAACAAGGAAGCAGCATGGCTGTTCATGCAGTGGGTCTGCTCGAAGGATGTGATGGCGCGGGTATCGACGCTCGGCGGCGGCGCCTCGCCGATGCGCAATTCCTCTTTTACAGATCCTCGGGTCAAGGCGAAGGCCGTTGTCGGCCCCGGAACGACACGTCATTTCGACGCGATCAAATACACGATCGACAATCAGATGGGATCGGAGCCGGACATGCCGATCTGGGCGGATCTGTCGAACAACGACATTCCGGTTGAGCTCGGCAAATTGCTTACGGGCCAAGACTATGGCGGCGACGCCAAGGCATGCCTAGATGCCATTGCCGGCATTGTCGACGGCAAAGTCAAGGATGCCGGTCTTTAGCGGGTAATCGGTGATTTGGGCGAAGGCGGTTTCGACCGCCCTCGCCCGTTGGCAACGTGGCGGCAATGGTTCCTGATCTCGTCATCGGCATTGATTCCTCGACCTCGGCAACCAAGGCGATCGCCTGGGACCGCAATGGTCTGGCCGTGGCCGAAGGTCGTGCACCGCTTGCAATGTCCAATCCGCGTTCGGGCTATTTCGAGCAGGATCCGGCCGAATGGTGGGCCTCGACGGTCACGGCGCTTCGTGCTGTCGCGGCAACAGTTTCGCCGGCACGCATTGCCGCCCTTGCGATTGCCAACCAACGCGAGAGCTTCGGCCTTTTCGACGAGCAGGGCCAGGCGGTCGGGCCTGCAACGCTCTGGCTCGATGAGCGCGCCCGGGGGAAAGCACGGCGCTTCGGCGAGAGTTTCGGCGCGGCACGCGTCCACGCAATATCCGGCAAGCCGCTGGACGTCATTCCTTGCCTTTACCGCATGATCTGGTTTCGCGAGGAAGAGCCCGAGATTTTTGCCCGCGTGGAGCGGATGGCCGAAGTCCATGGCTATCTGGTCTTTCGCTTGAGCGGCCGGTGGGTGACATCCACCGCATCCGCCGACCCGATGGGCATACTCGATATGCGAGCCATGGACTGGTCGAACGAAATACTGAACGCGGCAGGCGTCCCCCGGCGCATGATGCCGGACCTGGCGCGGCCCGGCACCGTTCTGGGTCAACTGACTTCGGAAGCGGCCATTTCGACGGGCCTGCGCGAGGGCACGCCGATCGTCGCAGGCGGCGGCGATGGTCAATGCGCCGGCACGGGCGCTGGTGTGTTGCAGCCGCGATGCGCCTACATCAACCTCGGCACGGCGGTCGTCTCCGGCAGCTTCGGCACGGCCTACGTCCACGACCAGGCCTTCCGCACCGAGACGGCGGTCGCCGATGACGGCTATATCTACGAGACGTGCCTTCGCGCCGGCACTTTTCTTGTCGACTGGATGGCGCGCGAAATGCTTGGCGTCGATCTGCATGGCGCAAATGATGCCCTGGAGGCGCTCGAGGCCGAAGCCGCTGCCAGCCCGATCGGCGCAGGCGGCATAATGCTCCTGCCCTACTGGCAGGGTGTCATGGACCCACACTGGGATAGTGCGGCCCGTGGTGTGATTGCCGGGCTTTCGGGCTCGAGCCGCCGCGGCGACATCTATCGCGCCGTGCTGGAAGGCATAGCGCTGCATCAGGCCGCGACAAGTCAGCGGGCCGCTGCGGCTGCCGCCCAGACTATCGACCAGTTCATAGCGATCGGCGGAGGAGCGAAGTCCGACCTGTGGATGCAGATTCTGGCGGATGCGCTCGATCGTCCCGTAAAACGTTCGACGACGGTGGAAGCCTCCTCGCTTGGCGCGGCGATGGCGGCGGCAAAGGGCGTGGGCTGGTTTTCCGCCATCGCCGAAGCGTCGCTGGCAATGGCCAGCGAGCCGGCCAGAGCCTTCGAACCGGACACGAAACGGGCCGCGCTCTACGCCGAGCTTCGTGCGATCCATGCCGATCTTTGGCCTACGCTTTCAGCCTGGAACCAGCGCCTCGCGGCCTTCATGCAGGCCGATCATGGCTAAAGCGACCAACTGGAACGCGTTGATCGAGGACGTCGTCGCAGGACGCTGGACAGATCCCAAGACAGGCGCAGCTGCGGTCCTGCCGTTCCAGACAATCGAATTGCTGGAGACGACGGCGGGCCGCGAGGCGGATCTCGTTGCGCCGCTGAAGCTAGGCGGCCGCATCGCCGTGGTCTCCGATGTCAACACCGTCGATGTAATGGGCGGGCGCGTCGCGAGGGCGCTGCGTGCCATCGCCGGCATCGACGAAATCGTGTTGCCTGACGGCCTCGACTGCGATGAGGCAACGATCCAGATGGTCAGGCAGAGGACGCGTCATGCCGACGGTGTCGTGGCCGTCGGATCCGGTGTCCTCAATGACAGTTGCAAGCATGCAACCTTCCTCGATGAGCGGCCCTATGCCGTCTTCGGTACGGCCGCCTCAATGAATGGCTACGGCGCCTCGACAGCATCGGTGACCTTGGCCTCCGGGCTCAAGATCTCGCTGCCCTCGCATGCTCCGCGGGGCATATTCCTGGACCTTGGCGTGTCGGCCGCAGCACCCGCCTGGCTCAGCGCCGCCGGCCTTGGCGATAGCCTCTGCCGCTCCACGGCCCAGATCGACTGGTGGACTTCACATCGGCTGTTCGACACCTACTATTCCGAGGTGCCTTACCTGCTGCAGGCGGGCGACGAGGGGCCGATGCTGGCCCACGCGCCTGGCCTTGCCAGGCATGACATCACCGCCGTCGGGCATCTCCAGCGCGTCTTGACGCTGTGCTCGATGGGTGTGTGCTTTGCCGGCGTTTCCCATCCCGGGTCGATGGGAGAGCACCAGATTTCCCATTGGGTCGACATGTTCGCGCAAGACCATCATCCCGGCACCACGCACGGCCAGCAGGTCGGGGTTGCCTCGCTGGTCATGGCGCGTCTGCAAGCGCGGCTGCTCGACATGGATGAACCGCCGCAGGCAAAGCCGACCGTCATCGACGAGGCGGCGATGCTGGCCCGCTATGGGGCGCAGCTCGGACCACTTTGCATTGCCGAGATGAGGAAGACGGCACTCGACGCCAGCCAGACGGAAAGCTTCAACCGCAGGCTTGCGGAAATCTGGCCGGCCCTGCGCCAGGAGGTTCGGCCGATGGCTATGCCGGTCGCCCGCATGGAGGCGGCGCTCAAGGCTGCCGGGGGGCCGGTCACCGGCGCGGACCTGGGCCTGCCACGCGCGCTTTGGCACGATGCCATCCGCTATTCGCGGGAAATCCGCGGCCGATGGTCCTTTGTCAATCTGGCCGCCGATGCGGGGTTGCTAGAAGAGTTTCTGGAGAACGAATGGTGAGACCGCATCCGATCGCCAATGGCTAGCACGGCGAAAGTGGAATCCACAGGCAAGGGCAATCGAAGGGTAGTAATTAATGGCGTCTGTCACCATCAGTAACATAAAGAAGGACTATGGCGCCCTCTCGATTATCGATGGACTCGATCTCTCGATCGAGGATGGCCAGTTCGTCGTTCTGTTGGGGCCGTCAGGCTGCGGCAAGTCCACGCTGTTGCGCATGATAGCCGGTCTCGAGCCGATCACGTCCGGTGAGATCGCCATAGGCGACAGGGTCGTCAACACGCTCCATCCCAAAGACCGCAACATCGCGATGGTCTTCCAGAATTACGCGCTTTATGCGCACATGACCGTCTTCGACAACATGGCCTTTTCCATGCAGTTGAAGAAGCGCCCAACCGAAGAAATCAAACAGAAGGTCGGGTGGGCGGCCTCGATCCTCAACCTGACACCCTATCTGGAACGGTATCCGCGCCAGCTTTCGGGCGGCCAGCGGCAGCGCGTTGCCATGGGCCGCGCCATCGTGCGGGACCCAACTGTGTTCCTGTTCGACGAGCCGCTGTCCAATCTCGACGCCAAGCTGCGCGTGCAGATGCGCACCGAAATCAAGGAGCTCCATCAGCGGCTGAAGACCACCACTGTCTATGTCACGCATGACCAGATCGAGGCAATGACCATGGCCGATGTCATCGTCATCATGCGCGACGGCCATATCGAGCAGATCGGGCGCCCGCTCGATGTCTACGATCGCCCGTCAAACCTGTTTGTCGCCTCTTTCATCGGCTCGCCCGCAATGAACATGTTCCATGGCGAGGTGGCTTCCGAGCGCGATGCCTGGGTGGTGCGGACCGACGAGCTATCCCTCCCGCTCCCGCCAGGAGCTGCGGTCCGGCCCGGCCAAAAGGTGATCTACGGCATTCGCCCCGAACATCTTCGACCAGTGGCAGACGGGCGCGGCATCCCGGCAAGGATTACGGTTGTCGAGCCGACCGGCCCCGAAATCCACATCTTTGCCAGCATGGGCAACACCCCGATCTGCTCGGTGCTACATGACCGCATGGAGCCCTCTCCTGGAGCTGTGATCCATCTGGAGCCGACGCCTGAGCGAATCCACCTGTTCGACGAAGATAGCGGCGAGCGGCTGGACAAGGGAAAAAGCTGAATGGCGCGGATCATCATCCTCGGCGCCGGCGTCATGGGCTCTGCCATGACGCTTCCGGCCGCTCATGCCGGTAACCACATCACTCTTGTCGGCACCCATCTCGACGAGGAGATCGTCGGCTCTGTGGCCGATACAGGTCGTCACCCTCGCCTCAACATCACTCTGCCTGACGCGGTGACCGCCTGTTCCTGGACCGAATTCGGGGCGGCGATGAACGATGGACCCGATCTGCTTGTACTCGGCGTCTCGTCGGCCGGCATTCCCTGGGCGATCGAGCGCATTGCAGAAAGCATCAAGTCGCCCGTGCCGATCCTGATGATTACGAAAGGACTTGCGGCAAGCGACGAAGGCATCGAAATCCTGCCACATCTGCTTGCCCGCGAGATCGAGCAACGCACTGGCTTGTCTGTCCCGGTGATGGCCGTCGGCGGACCGTGCATTGCCGGCGAACTGGCCGCACAGCGCGACACCTCTGTGATCGTGGCCGGGCATGATCCCGACCAGGTGGCCGCGGCGTCCCGCATTCTGCGCGCGCCCTTCTATCATGCGCGATCGTCATCCGATCTCGTCGGCGTCGAGATCTGCGCTGCTTTCAAGAATTTCTACACGCTCGCCGTTGGGGCTCCGGTTGGGCTGCTCGAGCGCGACGGCAAGGCGCCCAACGGCGCGCTCATGCACAATCTTGCCTCGTCGTTATTCTCGCAGTCCCTCGCCGAGATGGCGATTCTGGTCGAAGCTCTGGGTGGAAAAATCGAAACGGTGCTGGGGCTGGCCGGCTCCGGCGATCTTTATGTGACCTGCCAGGCGGGCCGTAATGGTCGCATGGGGCGCCTGCTCGGCCGCGGCCTGCCCTATTCCGTGGCGAAGCGCGAACATATGAGTTCGGACACGGTCGAGGGCGCGCAACTGGCGCTGGACCTTGGTCCGACTTTGAAGAATATGATGGCCGGGGGTGTACTTCCGCACGATCGCCTGCCGCTGACGAGAGCCATCATCGACGCAATTTGCCATGATGCTCCGCTGGTTTTGTCCTTCGACCGCTATCATCGAGGCTAGCGGAGCCGGGAAACTCGATTGATGCCTCATATCGATGAGCGCAAGGCTCCACCGAGCCCGCTCTGGACCCGCTGCCGCGGAGTGGACAGGATGATCTGATGGAGAAACCCGCACGAAAGAAGCGCGACGGCCGCCAAGCCGTAACGAGTTCCGTCACGGCCGATCGCGAGGAAGGGCTGCTCGTGCGCGCCGCCTGGCTTGCTTATGTCGGTGACCTGACGCAAGCGCAAATCGCCAAGTCTCTTGGCCTGACACGCCTTCGCGTCAACCGGATGCTGGCGCATGCCCGCCAGCGGGGGATCGTCCAGATTCGCATCAATTCCAAGGTGGCGAACTGCATCGAGCTGGAGCACCGGCTGCGGGACGCCTATGGTGTCTCCGACCCAATCGTGGTTCCGACACCGCCCGATCCTGCCCTGGTGCCACAGGTCATTGCAGCCGCTGCCGGTGAAGCCCTGTCGCATAGAATCCGTGATGGGATATCGGTGGGCGTGGGATGGGGACGGACGCTCCAGCTTAGTCTGCGCTCAGTGACCGTACGCCCGGTCAGAGGGATGTCGGTCGTTTCCCTGCTTGGCGGGCTCACGCGTGGATCGGCGATCAACATCTACGAGATCGCTTCGCGGCTCGCGGCGCTTTTCGATGCGGAATGCTTCTACATCGCGGCACCGGTGTTCACGGACACCGAAGCCACGCGCGACCTGCTTATGCGCCAGTCTATTCTGGAAGACGCCTTCACTCATGCCCGCGACGTTGACGCCGCTTTCGTTTCGGTGGGCGCGGTGCACAAGGACGCCACCATCTTTCGGATCGGACTGGTAGGAGACGATGATCTCAGATCGCTCCGCGAAGCCGGAGCGGTCGGCGATATTTGCGGCCACTGGATCGGCGCCGACGGACATCTCGTCGATCACCCGCTAAACAGTCGCGTCATCGGCCTCGCCCCCGAACATCTGCGCGACGTCGACACTGTGATCCTGCCCTCCGGCGGCCTCGACAAGGTTCCGGTGCTGCGCGCGGTGTTGCGTCTGGGAGTCGTCGATGTGCTGATCACCGACGAGAAAACCGCTGAGGCAATCCTTGCGGAAAAGCCGTAGCGCAGACTGACCTCTACCAGCAGAGTTGGCTCGCGAGTGATCGCTTCTCCACGTCACAGAACCTCGTGGATTTCCTCGATCGAAGTCTCGCCGATCCGCTTGTCGAGAACGATCTCTCCGCGCGCCATGGCCACGACCCGGTCACAGCATTCGAAAACATGATGCATGTTGTGGCTGATGAAGACGCTGGTGATGTTCTGGGCCTTGAGGGCGCGAACGAAGCCGATCACCTTTCGCGTCTCCTTCACCGAGAGATGATTGGTCGGCTCGTCGAGGATCATGACTTTCGACTTGAAGTGCATGGCCCTGGCGATCGCCACGCCTTGGCGCTGGCCGCCCGACAGTTCGCCGACAAGCGCGTCGGGCGACCTCAGATGCAGATCGACGTCGGCGATCGCCTTGACGCTTTCGTCACGCATGCGCTTCTGGTCCAGGATGCCGATGCCGAAAACCGAGCCCTTCACCGGCTCGCGTCCGATGAAAACGTTGCGGGCAATGGTCATGGTCGGGACCATGGAATTGTACTGGTAGATCGTCTCTATGCCGCGATCCATGGCGTCGCGCGGGTTCGAGAATCGGACCGGTTCACCGTCGATCCTGATCTCGCCGCCATCGGGCTTTTGGGTGCCTGACAGGATATTGATCAGCGTCGATTTGCCGGCGCCGTTGTCGCCGACGAGGCCCAGTGCCTCATCGGGGTAGATGTCCAGCGTGACGTTCTTCAAGGCATGGACGCCGGAATACCATTTCTGGAGTCCCTTGATCGCGATGATGGGTGCCGCCATGATCAGGTCTCCACCTTCATTGCCCTGCCCCGCTTTCGAAGCCAGGCATTCATGACGACCGCGAAGATAGTCAGGAAGCCGATTGCCATCTTGAACCAGTTGGCGTCCACCTGGCTCAGTACCAGTCCGTTGTCGATAACGCGGATCAGGGCAGCCCCGATGATGCCGCCGAAGATGGTGCCGATGCCGCCAGCCAGCGAGGCGCCACCGATGACGGCAGCCGACACGGCCTGCAACTCCAGCCCCTCGCCGATCGAGGGCAGCGGCGCGCCGAGGCGCATCACCTGAATGGTGCCGGCAAAGCCGGCGAGCACCGAACAGATCATGAAGCAGACGACCTTCACCCGGGCCGTCGGGATGCCCATCGATTGCGCGGCGGGCAGAAAGCCGCCGGTGGCGCGCACCCAGTTGCCGAAATTCGTGCGCGACAGCAGCACCGTCACCAGGATTGCCACGGCGACAAACCAGAAGAACGACATGCGAAAGAGGTCGCCCGGCCCGACATAGATCGTAAACAGCCATTTGGGCAGAGCGTTGGCTGGGATGACAGGAGGGAAGCCACCGGAGATTACCACCGTCAGCGAACGCGCGATGAACAGCATGCCAAGCGTGGTGATGAAGCTTGGTATCGCGAAACGAATCGTTATGAACCCGTTGAAGAAGCCGATCAGGGCGGCGATCGCGAGGCCGGCGGCAAAGGCCGGCGCGAACGGCACGCCGGCCGCCAGCATCACCGCCATGGTCATCGGCGTCAGCGCAAAGACCGAGCCCACTGAAAGATCAAACTCGCCGCATATCATCAGCAGGGTCACGCCGATCGCGACCAGCCCCATTTCGGGCAGCAGCCCAAGCATTCCGCGCACGTTCTGTGTGTTCAGAAATACGCCGTTCGAGCGGATCTGAAAGACGAGGAGGAGAAGGAGCAGGAACACGACCGCCGCAAGCTCCGGCTTCTCCAGGTAAATCTTCATCAAGCGCCTCATCATTCGCTCCGGCTTGAGATTGGTTGCGCTGGCTTGCCGCGTCGGCAAGGGGATGGCGGCAGTCTGTCTTCTGCCGTCCCCTTGACGGGGAGATGCCGTGGCAGGATGAGGGGCGGAGCTAAAACGCCCAAAGGCCACGCGGCCTGCCCCTCACCCTTGCCTCTCCGCGTAAAGAACGAGGAGAGGACGCCGGTTCGCGCCTACCGCACGCCTTTTGCGGCCAGTTCCTTGAGCTTCGGCACGTCTTCCTTGACGATGATGCCCTTGCCAGTGTCGATGTCTGCCGGCAGCAGACCGACGTTCTTGGCGAGATAGGCTTCCATCACCGGCATGAAGCCCTGCATGTAGGGCTGCTGGTCGACCTGGACCTGAATATAACCCGCTTCCATCTGTTGCAGGACTTCCGAGACGATGTCGAAGCCGCCCATCAGCACCTTGCCCGGCTCGATGCCGCGATCGATCAGGACCTGGGCGACGTAGGCGTGCCAAAGGCCAGTGTCGAAATACACTGTGGTGTCCGGGTGGGCAGACAGATAGGCGCCAACACGATCGGCGACGACGGCGCCATCTGTGCCGGTGTCGAGCCGTTCAATGACCACTTCGCGTCCGGCATTCGCGGCCTTGTATTCCTCAAGGAATTTCATGACGCCGGCAGCGCGCTGTTCCGACCAGTTCTGACCGGGCGCGGAGACGCCGACGAGCGCCCTGATCTTGCCTTCCTTGGGGAAGAACTCGGACATCTTCTTGCCGAGTTCGTAGCCGGCGGGAATGAAGCCCTGGCCGATGAAAGCCTGGCGGGCATTGCCGGCTGCACCCTCGGTGTCGTCGACGTTGGACGCGATGACGGTGACGCCGGCAGCGCGGGCGTCGGCGATGATCTGGTCGAAGGCATTGTTGTCGACGATCGAGGTGATCAGCGCGTCCGGTTTTGCCGCGAGTGCCGCCTGCATGTTGGCCGATTGTTGCTCGATCGAGCCTTCGGTCTGGGTAAAGACCATCTGGCAATTGGCCTGGATCTTGGCGCAGGCGTCGTCAAACCCCTTCTTCACCGCCTGCCAGAACGGGTTCGACGCCGACGAATGATGCGTGAAGACGATGTTCATCGGCTCCTGCGCGCGTGAGCCGATTGCCGAGCCTCCAGCCAGTACTGCTCCCAAGGCTGCCGAGATAAGTAGCTTCTTCATGGTTCTCCTCCTCCGTAGAAAGCTGCTTCAGGTTCATTTTCAGAGAGTCGATGCCTCAGTCACCCGTCGAAGCGCCGTGAAGGCGCGATCGATCTCCGGGTTCAGTTCCATGCCGAGGCCCGGTCCGGGAGGCACGGTGATCATGCCGTTCTTCACCTCCGGCAAAGCGGTCACAAGGTCGCGGTACCAGGTCTTGTAAAAGGCCCTGACACTCTCCTGGACAAGTGCGTTCGGCGCATTCAGCGACAGGTGGGTCGATGCGCCGAGCACCACTGGACCGGTGCAGTCGTGTGGCGCGACCGGGAGGTGCCATGCCTCAGCCATGGCAGCGATCTTGCGCGCTTCCGAGAGCCCGCCGCACCAGCTGATATCGAGCATGATGACACCGGCCGCTCCGGTTTCGAGAAGGTCGCGGAAGGCCCACCGGGAACCGAGCGTCTCCGAAGCCGATATCGGCGCCAGCGAAGCCTCGGCATAGCGTTTCAGGCTGGACAGGCTGTCCATCCTGATCGGATCTTCGTGCCAGAAGGTCTTGTAGGGGGCAAGCTCGCGAGCGATCTGCATGGCCGGCAGCAGCTGCCACATTGAATGGAATTCAACCATGATGTCCATCTTGTCGCCGACCGCATTGCGGATTTTCTCGAATGGCGCCAACGCGGAATTCAAGTCGGGCTGCGATATGTACAGGCCGCGTGTTTTCTCGGCCGCCATGTCGAAGGGCCAGATCTTCATGGCCGTGATGCCTTCCTCCAACAACGAATGCGACAGTTCGTCGGCGCGGTGAAGGAAGCCGTTCAGATCATCATAGGCGTCGCCGGGCTTATCGAGCCCATAATTGGCCGTCGTCTGGCCGATGGCCTTCTTGATGTATTCGGTTCCGGCACAGGTGTTGTAGGTCCTGATCTCGTGCCGGGTGAAGCCGCCGAGGAGCTGTGCGATCGGTTGACCCGTGGCCTTTCCGAACAGATCCCAAAGCGCGATATCGAAAGCGGAGTTGCCCCTGACTTCCGCGCCCGTCGATCGGAAACCGAGATAGCCGACGAGGTCGGCGGCAAGCAGGTCGATCTGCAACGGGTCGCGCCCGATCACGCATGGCGCGACGTATTCGTGCAGATAGGTCTCGACGGTTTCGGCCATGAAGAAGGTCTCGCCCAGCCCGACGAGGCCTTCGTCCGTGTGAACCAGAACCCAGAGAAGGTTCGGCCGCTCCTTGAGCCGTAGCGTTTCCAGTTTCGTGATCTTCATTGCGTCCCCGCTCCTCAGGCGATGCCGGCCGCCAGCAGGGCCTTGACGCTCTCGTCAAAATGCCTCGCCATCAGGTCACGAGCAGACTGGGGATCACCGGTCTCGATTGCTTCGGCGAGATCGATATGGATCTGGATCATCTCCAACTGCTCGGCATCCGAAGGGCGGGTCCGCCAGCCGATCGGCCAGGTCTGGCGCGATACGCGCTCGAACGCGCCGACGATGAGGCTGAAAATCGGATTCTTCGCAGCCTTGGCGATTTCGTGGTGAAAGGCGAGATCGTGTTCCATGACCTGTTCCGGCTGCTGGACATTCTCGCGCATGGCGAGCGCGTGCGTCCTGATCCTTTCCACTTCGTCAGCTGTTCTGCGCAAGGCCGCCAGCATGGCGGTGCGGGTCTCAATCGTGCGGCGCACGTCGTAGATTTGCTGCACCGTGATCTGCTCGGTGTGGACGCCATGCTCGATCACCAGTGACATGGCGCCATAATCCAGCTCGGCGACGGTCGCCCGTCTGCCTGCCCTCAGGTCGATAAGCCGCATGGCGGCGAGCGAGCTGAAGGCCTCGCGAACCACGGTACGCGAGACGCTCAATTGTCTCGAAAGCGCGGCCTCGCTGGGCAGCCGGTCGCCCGGCCCGAGCTCATGCGCGCGGATATGGCGCGTGATCTCGCCGATCGTATTGCTGACCAGGCTCGCTGCGTCGGAATGTTTTGCGGATACGGCCGTGCTCACGCAATCTCCAGCTCAGGAGTGGGCAAACCTGTCTGGCAGGTTGTCCGGATGTGTTGATAGTACCTAGGAAAGCTGTATGTCAATCGAGTCGTCGACGGAGAACCCTAGGCATCATCGCCGGGGACCAGAGGCTTGCATGACCGATGCTTTTGACGCGACCGGCGCCGGTCGGCCGGGGTGCGGGAGCCTGCGTGATCGAACAGCGATCATCGCGCTTGGGTACGGCAGACATTCTCGTCGTGAACACCGACGGGCGGCCGACCATGCCGCCCGAAAATATCTCGGCGGACGATTCACTGATATTTCGATCGACGCATCCCATATGAGCGGAAAGAGTGTCACTTGAGGACTTGCCTATGCTGATTTCGCGTTGGGGACGGTTTGCAGTTTTGTTTGCGGGGTTGTTCCTGGCATTTTCCATGGTCGCTATGGATCACGCCGATGCGCGCCGTGGCGGCAGCTTCGGCAGTCGCGGCATGCGCACTTTCCAGCCGGTCTCGCCGACCAGAGTTGCGCCGCAACCGGCCGCACCGGTCGAGCGCTCGATGACGCCGAATGCCTCAACGAACAATGCGGCCCGTCAGCCGCAGGCATTCCAGCGCCCGGGCTTCTTCAACGGCCTCGGCGGATCGATGATGCGGGGGCTGCTTCTCGGCGGTTTGATCGGCGTTCTTCTGGGCCATGGGTTCGGCGGCTTGGCCGGCATGTTGGGTCTTTTGCTCCAAGTACTGCTGATCGGCGGCGCGATCATGCTGGCGATCCGGTTTTTCCGCTCGCAGGCGGCGCAAAACCCGGCGCCAGCTATGGCCGGTGCCCCGCGGGGTACGGGGACCTTTAGGCGCAACGCAGCAGCCCGGCCTGACCCGAGCAACACCACAGCGTTCCCCATTCCAGGTATTGGGTCAGGATATGGCGGAACGAACCAAGACAATGCTTCCGATGAGATCACACTCACCCAAACCGATCTCGACACGTTCCAACAGCGACTGACGGAAGTTCAGGAGGCATTCGGGCGCGAGGACCATGCTGCATTGCGCCGCCTGGCGACGCCGGAAATGGTGTCCTATCTGTCCGAGGAACTTGCCGACAATGCCAAAAAGGGCGTCAGGAACGACGTATCAGACGTAAGCCTGCTGGAGGCCGATATTGCGGAAAGTTGGCGGGAGAGTGATCGCGACTACGCGACGGCTGCTTTGCGCTATGAGTCTCGCGACGTGACCCGCGATCGCATCAGCGGCAAGATCGTTGAGGGCCAGGCCGATGGGCCGACGCAGACAACCGAACTGTGGACCTTCATGCGCCAGAACGGCGGGGACTGGAAGCTCGCCGCGATCCAGCAGCCTAGCTGATGTGCTTGCCAGCGCGATCAGAGTGGTCAGTTTTGGGAGCCGTTTGACACCTCGTCTTTCAGCTCCGCCTCGAAGTCGGGAACGCCAAATCGATCGGCTATGGGGCTTGCGAGGGTCTGGCAATTGTCATGCAGATGCATTACACTGACTATCACCGAAGGAGACTGCCATGGCCTCGAACGCACTGGTCCAGACCCGAATTGACGCCGAAGTGAAGGAACGCGCCACGGCGGTTTTGGAAAACATGGGACTGACGGTATCGGATGCCGTCCGTATCCTCTTAACCCGCACAGCGAACGAGGGCACGTTGCCGCTCGAGCTTGTCAGCAACAGCAACGCCCATGATGCCTGGTTCCGCGCGAAAGTTCTGCAGGCCCTTGATGACACCCGGCCGGACGTCGATGACGCTGACGCCGAAGCTCATTTTGCTGGACGGCGAGCCGCAGCGCTTCGCAAAGCCGAGGCGGGCGAGCTTTGAGGCTCGTTTGGGCGCGGTTTGCGCTCTTCGATCGCGAGGACATCTTCACGCATATCGAGGCCGAAAATCCGAGAGCGGCGGTTCAAATCGACCACCACATCGTCCTTACGGCTCGCCGTCTAATAGACTTTCCGGAAAGCGGGCGACCCGGCCGGGTCGCCGGCACGCGCGAACTCGTGGTCCCTCGCACGCCCTATATTGCAGCTTGCGTGGTGACGGCCGGCACGGTCGCATCCTTCGCGTCCTACATGGCGCTCAGATGTGGCCGGACGAGATAGCCACGGAGTAGTCTCTTCCTCTTCCGAACGAGGACGTCGGGCACACTTTCCAGCGCTGCTCTCTCGAGGGTTATGCATGTGACTACGGATCCTCCAGCAGAAATCTGAGGTTTGAATGCCAGCCAGGCCTCGAGCGCTCCTTCAATCGCCGCATACGTAAAATCATTTGCCGCATTCTATGCGGCAAATAGCGCAGCTTAACACCGCACGGTCGCGGCTTCCAATTCCTTCACTATGAGCTCTCCTCCTTGAATGCCTCCTATTTTGACGCTATGTCCCGTCAGGATATGAGGCATTTGCGCTTGGGATTGACAATGGCACTGGCCCAGTACTCCGACGATGGCTTCTTTGCTCCGCGCAAGATTGCCGACGCCTTTCGCACGACGAGCGAGGAAGTCGCCCGGACTGCCGGGCTGGGCAAGGACGCCGTTCAGCGCAAGGAGCGGGTCCGGTCGGACAAGACGCAGCGCCGCCTGCGTGAGATGGTCGAGGTGATCAACAAGGTCGAGCCGCGCTTCGGTTCAACCCTGATCGCCTATGCCTGGTATCGATCGGAGCCGCTACCGGGGTTTTCGGGCCAGACCGCGATGCAACTGGTTCGCAGTGGCCGTGCGGACGAGGTGCTTGATTACATCGATGCGGTTGATGCCGGCGTCCACGCCTGACCGGGTTCGATGCTCTACCGCGGTGCGCTCTATCGTGTCCTCAATCCGAACTATGCGCGAGAACCGCTCTCGGGCCGCGGCGCCGAACTCTATGGAGGACGATTCAATCCGAACGGCGTGGCAGCGCTCTATTCCTCGCTGTCCGTAGTGACGGCGCTGAGGGAAGCCAATCAGGTGGGCAGCCTGCAGCCGACCACCCTCGTCGCCTACGACGCACACATTGAGGACATATTTGACAGCCGGGACGAGGACGCCCTGAAAGCTGAGGGAATGAATCCCGCTGTCCTTTCCGATACGACCTGGCGCGAGCAGATGAACGTTTCTGGAGAGGCGATGACCCAGACCTTTGCCCGGCGCCTGATGGCCAACGGGTTCAATGCGCTGTTGGTCAAAAGCTTCGCGCCCGGCGCGACCGACAACGACTTGAATCTCGTGCTCTGGCGGTGGAGCGACAGAGCCCCCTCGCGCCTCACCTTGATTGACGATGAAAATCGGCTTTCGCGCTGACGCCGGCTTTGTGTCGAGATGCGGCGCCAGGTGACACGATCTGGCCGACACGATCTGGCCGAGATGACGAGAAATATTGCCGGACAGAGGACCAGGCATGCAAAAGGGAAGAACAGCCCCTGCCCTGCTTACCCGGCATTCCAGAGGCTTCAGAACTCTTGCCGGCGAGCGAGAGCGGGTGCCGCAATGCTGCACCTCTGGCGAACCAGCAGCATCCATAATTCTCGGCAAGCCAGAGCAGCTCTTCAGTCAGAGATGCGGTTGCGAAACGCCTGCGCCAGTCGGGCAACCTTGCTCCAGCTGATCAGCGGCCTGATCCGGTCTCATGAATCACTGCGTCAAGATCGATGTCTACACCGGATTGCTCCGAAAGACGCCGATAGAAGGCCGAAGCAGGCTCACGACCGGCCTCTCGGAACTCGTAGTATTCGAGCGCGCGCTCGACCACGTCCACCATGGTGCGGTTTTGACGCCGAGCAAGCCGGCGCGCAAGATCACGAGCCTTGCCGCTGCGGACTGAGAGCTGTGGATCGGCCATATCGGATTCCTTCGCGGCATTACCTAGACCCACTTCGCATACTAGCAAAGATGGGTGGTGTTGGCTTGCTGCCGCATGAGCGATTTACGCCACAGCTGACGAAAGGAGCCGCCCATAATTTCGCGCTCTTATTCGAAGGAATAGGTAAACCCTTGGGCTGACGCGCCAACCGTCACCTTCGTCATCTTTTCACCAGCGAGCGACCGGTTCAGCACGCCGCGGCTCAACTCGGGGAGGAGCGTGTTGGTCAGAATTGCGTCAATCATCCTGCCGCCCGATTCGATTTCCGTGCAGCGGGCCTTGACCAGATCCATGACACCATCGCCGATGACCAATTCAGCATCGTTGGTTGCGCGCAGCCGGCGAGCAATCTTGGCGAACTGGTGACGAGTGATGGCTTCAATCATCGAATCCGAAAGCGGAAAGTAAGGGATGGTCACCACCCGGCCCAGAAAGGCCGCAGGAAAGACCTTCAGCAGCGGGCTGCGCAACGCGGTGTCCAATTCGTCGAGCCCTGCCCGTTCCGCCCCGTTCCTTGTCCGGGCCATGATCACTTCGGAGCCGACATTAGACGTGAGCAGGATCAGCGTGTTCTTGAAATCGATCCGTCGACCTTCACTGTCGTCCATCATCCCTTTGTCAAAGACCTGGAAGAAGATTTCGTGCACGTCCGGATGCGCCTTCTCGACCTCGTCGAGCAGGATCACCGAATAGGGCTTGCGTCGCACCGCCTCGGTGAGAATTCCGCCCTTGCCGTAGCCGACATAGCCGGGCGGCGCGCCCTTCAAGGTGGAGACCGTATGCGCCTCCTGGAATTCGGACATGTTGATCGAGATCAGGTTCTGCTCTCCGCCGTAGAGCGTTTCGGCCAGTGCCAAGGCGGTCTCCGTCTTGCCGACGCCCGAGGGGCCGCAAAGCAGGAATACACCCACCGGCTTTTCCGGAGCGCCGAGACCGGCGCGACTGGTCTGCACGCGCTTGGCGATCATCTCCATGGCGTGATCCTGTCCGACAACGCGCTCGGACAGAGTGGCCGCGAGCCGCAGCGCCTTCTCGGTCTGACTCGACAGCATCCGCCCCGTCGGGATGCCCGTCCAGTCCTGAACCACGGCCGCCACGGCGTTGCGGTCGACCGATGGCAGGATAAGTGGTGTTTCGCCTTGCGCCTCGGCCAGTTCGCTCATCAGTTCGCGCAGCCGAGCGAGATCGGCAGCCGGATCGGGAGGAGAAGTACCGCCTGCCGCCGGAACCTTCGTGCCGGCGTTGGAGCGTTCGGCTTCCGGCAGGTCCACGCTCTCTGTCTCAGTGGCGGCCTCCTGCCCTTCCACGGCATCGAGAGGCACGCCGTCGCCGCGCAGCCTGGCGCGCAGTTCGAGTATCTCGGCCACCAGCGCCTTTTCGCGCTCCCAGCGCTGCTGCGCGGCTGCGAGCGTGCGTTCGGTATCGGCAAGTCCGGCCTCGACCCGTGCCTGCCGCTCGGCCACCTCGATGCCGATTGCAGCCTCGCGGCCAATGATGCCGCGCTCGACCTCCATCGCCTGGCGACGGCGCATAATGTCCTCGACCTCGGCCGGCGTGGCGTGCTGCGATACGGCGACACGCGCGCAGGCGGTGTCGAGAAGGCTGACCGCCTTGTCCGGCAACTGCCGCGCCGGGATGTAGCGATGCGACAGGCCGACCGCCGCGTCGATCGCCTCGTCCAATATCTGCACCTTGTGGTGCTGTTCGAGAACGCCGGCCACCCCGCGCAACATGAGAATGGCCACCGCTTCGGACGGCTCGTCGATCTTTACCACCTGGAAGCGGCGGGTCAAAGCCGGGTCTTTCTCGATGTGCTGTTTGTATTCCGCCCAGGTCGTTGCCGCTATGGTGCGAAGCTCGCCGCGCGCCAACGCCGGTTTGAGCAGATTGGCAGCGTCGCCGGTTCCGGCAGCACCACCGGCGCCTATCAGGGTATGGGCTTCGTCGATAAAGAGGATGACCGGCGCTTCAGAGGATTGAACTTCGTCGATTACGGCCTTCAGCCGCTTTTCGAATTCACCCTTTACGCTAGCGCCCGCCTGCATCAACCCGACATCGAGCATGCGCACGCTCACTCCCTGCAGTGGGGGCGGCACATCGCCTTTGGCGATGCGCAGCGCAAAACCCTCCACGACTGCGGTCTTGCCGACGCCCGCCTCCCCGGTCAGGATCGGATTGTTCTGCCGCCGTCGCATCAATATGTCGACAATCTGCCTGATCTCCGGATCGCGGCCGACGACCGGGTCGATCTTTCCGTCGCGGGCGCGCTGGGTCAGGTCGGTGGCATATTTGGCCAGTGCCGAATCCCCGCCGGGATGCCGCCGTGGGGCCTCTGCCGCGCTGACCGTTGGCGCAGCGCCGGCTTCGAGTGACCCCTCCGTGACATCGGCGAAGCGCGCCACGACGGCGTCGGCGTCGATCTTGTCGAACTCGCCGCTGATCTTCGACAGCAGGCCTTCCAGCACCGGTGTCTTCAGGCAAGCAAGCAGAACATGTGCGCTGCGGACCTCCTCCACCCCGAATTCCAGTGTTGCCAGATTCCAGGCCTCCTGGATGGCGTGGAAGATATGGTCGGAAAACTCTTCGATCGAGGTTGCGCCATAAGGCAGCTTGTCCACCGCGCGCGTCATATCGGCCGTAAGTCGGCTCGCATCCAGTCCCGCATCGGCGATCATAATTTGCACATCCGAGCGGTCGGAGAGCACCAGTTGCTCGATGAAGTGGACGAGTTCGACGTAAGGATTGCCGCGCAGCTTTGCACTGTCGGCCGCTGCCTTGAAGGCGCGCAAGCCTACAGTATTGAGCTTGCCGACCAGTTCCTTGCGCTTGAAACTCTGCGATGACCGGCGCTGTTCCATCGAACGTGCTCCTGCACTCTGCAAGTTGATAACCTGCCACATAAGCAGCCGCTTGACAAAGTGCGTGATGAACAAAGGTTTCGATGCACCGATTATGCGGGCTCCCACCATTGGTGGAAGATCCCGCATCGTGGCCGCAAACAACGAGGGACCCGACATCCCGCCACGACGCATTCCCGATTCAGGGCTCGGCGATCACGCCACCGGATTTCACAATCAAGACAAGGCTGCATTAGCTTTTGTTAATTTTTTCCGCACTCGCTGAATTGTGGAAAAGCGCAACCGTGTGATAACGTAGGGGCAGGTCGGCCTCAGGGCCGGTGACTGGGGGATCGGTGTGATCGACGTCGCACTCTGGCTTGCTCCGCTCGACGGTGAAAATCCGTCCGGAGAGGATTTGCGTAACGATCCGGCGTTTCACGAACTCGAGCGCCTGACGGAGCCCCAGGTCAAGGTTGTCCATGACGGCAACAACAGGCCGGTCTCGCAAAGCACCATTCCAGTCGACTGGCCAGCAGTGCTCACCAAGGCCGAGGAATTGCGCGCGCGTGGTCGCGACCTGCGCCTGATTGTCATTGTCACACGCGCACTGGCCAACGAGCAGGGACTGGCCGGCTTGGCGCAGGGTCTGGCGCTTATTGGGCGGACATTCGACCAGCATTGGGAAACCATGCACCCGGCGCTGCGGCCCAACACGTCGCCTCGCGAGGCCGCGTTGCGCCGCATCAACGCGCTGCTCGACCTTCAAAATGGTCAGGACGGCATGCTGGCCAACCTGCGGCAAATGACTTTCTTTGCGCCACGCTCAATCGGGCCGATCAGCGGACGCGACCTGGAACACGCTGCACTCGACGACCGCGTCATGCTGCAAGAAGCAGCGTCAGGATTGAATGCGGCCGAAAAGGCAGCGCTTGTCAGTGCGCACGGACAACTGTTGAACCGGGTTCGTGCCGGGTGCGCGGCACAGGCGGATCAAGCTAATGAGGAAATGCAGTCGCTCATCGCCGATGCGCGCGCGGCGGTCGCGGCACTCGAAGCCGTCGAGACAGCCCTCAACGCTCGCCTTGAAGGCAGCGGCGGGACCACCATTCCGGAATTAAAACGGTTCCTGCAGCGTTTGCTGACAACCCTCGAGCGCAACTCGGCTGCCGGCGCGATGGCGAATGGCTCGGCAAAGCCGCCCCCTTCGCCTGCAGAACCGGCAATGCCTGCTCGAAACGGTCATGGAGCCGATACTATGGCAAGTGTGGCTAGCTACGCGGACTCGAGCGCTGGACTCCCCGACCGGATCACTTCCCGCGACGACGTGGTGAAATGCCTGGACCTCGTCGTCGCCTTCTATGACCGCACCGAACCGTCGAGCCCGATTCCCCACCTCGCCCGCCGTGTGCGCCGGATGGTGCATATGGATTTTGTTGAACTGATGGAAGACCTCGCCCCGTCGGGACTGAAGGAGTTCCGGCTTCTTGCCGGCGTTCCCGATGTCAAGAAGACGGCTCAGAAGGATGAAAGGTAGCAAGCAATGCCAGCCGAAAGCAAAGCCAAGGTCATCGAACGAAATCGCGCGCCGCGGGTGCAGATCGCCTACGACGTGGAAACCTATGGCAGTCCAACGACAATCGAGCTGCCGTTTGTCATGGCTGTCATGGCCGATCTTTCGGGGGCTTCGCAGACGAAGGAAGCGGCGAAGTCAGTGCTGGACCGCTCCTTTGTCGAGACCGATGCGAACCGGTTTCCGCGTTTCATGGAGGCACTTGGACCACGCGTGAAAGCCCGCGTGAAGAATACGCTGCCTCAGGCCGAAGGCGCCGAGCGGGACGAGGAGCTGGCGCTCGACCTTACCTTTACCAAGATGGGCGATTTCGCGCCGGACAAGATTGCCGAGCAGGTGCCCCAATTGGCCGAAATCCTCAAGATGCGCCGCCAGCTCGAGGAACTTCTCGGCTTCATGGACGGGCGCGTCGACGCCGAAAAGCGCATCGCGCAACTGCTGAACAATGAACCGCTGCTTGGCAAGATCGCCAGCCAGGCGCTGGCGGACGACAAGGCAGGGGAATGACCATGGCCGAACAGCAAAAAACCGCCGCCGTCGCCGAGGCGGAAACCATCGATCTTGGAGAATTCAGCGGGCTACTCGAGAAGGATTTCAAGGTCAAGAAGGACGACAGCGAAAAGCTGCAGCAATTGGTGCGCAATCTCGCACTTGCAGCGCAATCGCGTTCCGACACCACGACCATCTCGTCGAATGCGATCAAGTCGATCAAGTCGCTGATTGCCGGAATCGACAAGATGCTTTCCGAACAGGTCAACGAGATCCTGCACGCGCCGGAAGTGCGCGAAATGGAGGGCACATGGCGTGGCCTGTGGTATCTCGTCAACAATACCGAGACGGATCAGAAGCTGAAGATCCGGGTGATGAACATCTCCAAGGAGCAGCTGGCCGACACGCTTGAGGATTATGAGGGCCAGATGTGGGATCAGAGCCCTATCTTCAAGAAAGTCTACACGGACGAATATTCGATGCTTGGCGGCGAGCCGATCGGCTGTGTGATCGGTGCCTACGAATTCTCCAACCACCCGCGCGACGTCGGTCTGCTGCGCAACATCTCCGGCATCTGCGCCTCAGCGCACACGCCCTTTATCGCAGCTGCCTCGCCTCGCCTGTTCCGCATGGATAGCTGGCAGGAATTGCCGAACCCGCAGGACCTGCAGCAGATCGTCTCCAACCCCGCCTATGCCTCCTGGCAGTCGCTGCGCGAGAGCGAGGATGCACGCTACATCGGCCTGACCATGCCTCGCGTTCTGGCGCGGCTGCCGTATGGCACCGATACGGTTCCGGTGAAGGGCTTCACCTTCGAGGAGGAGGTGCATGGCGACCACAACAAATATGTCTGGATGAACGCCGCCTTCCCGATGGGCGTGAACATAAACCGCAGCCACAAGCTCTATGGCTGGGGTACGCAGATCCGCGGCGTCGAAAATGGCGGCACGGTCCTCAACCTGCCAGTGCACAGCTTCCCGACCGATGATGGCTCGATAGCGATGAAATGTCCGACGGAGGTCGCCATCGACGATCGGCGCGAGGCGGAGCTGGCCAAGCTCGGCCTGATGCCCATCCTGCACCGAAAGAACACCGATCTCGCCGCCTTTATTGGCGCCCATTCGCTCCAGGACGACGAGACAAGGGCGGGACGGCTGGTTGACCCCGATGCGCAGGCCAACGAGCGGCTGAGCGCCAACCTGCCCTACCTTTTCCCGGTCTCGCGCTTTGCCCACTACCTCAAGGCGATCGCGCGCGACAAGGTCGGTTCGTTCAAGGAGCGCTCCGACATGCAGATCTGGCTGACCGAATGGATCAACCGGTATGTGCTGGCCAACCCGGCCTTTGCCGACGACAAGGCGCGCGCCAAGCGCCCGCTCGCCGCCGCCGAGGTTCAGGTGGACAGCGTGGAGGGACGCCCCGGCTACTACAATGCCCGCTTCTATCTGCGCCCGCATTATCAGCTGGAAGGTATCAATGCCTCGCTCCGGCTGGTTTCGGAACTTCCGTCCGTAAAGACTTGATTTGTAGCAACAACATCTTGGTTTTTGAAAGCGGTGGAGAAAGACAATGCCCACAAATACGAAGATTGATGGCTTTCTAAAGGTTCCGGATATCAAGGGTCCAAGCACCCGTGATGGCCATGAGGACGAAATCGAAATCCATGGCGTCGATTACAAGATGATCGCACCCTATGATCCAAATTCGCTCTCGCGCCGCGGTCGTGTGTCCTTGGGTATGATCAAGTTCACCAAGCATTATGACAAGTCCTCGCCCTACCTGAAAAAGGCGCTGTTCGAAAACAAGGCCCTGGACGAAGTCGTGTTTTCGGCACGGCGGACCATTGATGGCGAGACCAAGGATTACCTAGTCGTCACACTCACCGACGCCTCGATCATGGAATACGACATGTCGCAGGCCGAGGATGAGGAGGACCTGATCGAGGAAGAGGTCAGCTTTGCCTACAAGAAAATAAAGTTCGTCTACGACGACAACGACGAAATCGAAATGGATGTCTATGTCGGCAAGTGAGGCCCGGCGGCCCGGCGCGGACAAGTCGCTGGGTAGCGGCAGCTCGCGAGCAAAGCGCGAAGCGGTCCAGCCCTCTCTGTGGGACCGCTTGGTAAACGATCTGCCGGGTATGACCTCCGAGATAGACGGTTTGCGCCAGGCACTGCAGGACGAGCTTGGCGCGGAGCGGCTGGACAATCTGGTTGCGGCCAGTGCGCGGCTCATCGATGCCGACGCGGAGTTGACGGCCGACCAGAAGCGGCGTCTGCACCGCCTGGCCTTTCAGAGCCAGCACCGCGCTGAAATCGAAAGCCGCGGCGTAGTGGTGTCGGCTCGTGTGCTCAAGGAAGCCGTGCGGCGCGACGTCGAGGCTTTGTTCAACACCGAGCGCTTCGAGGCCGTTCCGCTTCTTACCGACCTTGAAAGCGAACAGGCCGCGGACAACCCGCCGTCGCTGGCCGATTTTCCGGAGGTGCGTCGCAGCGTCGTCAATTACGGAGTGCCTTCCTTCTCGGGCCGTTCTTCCCGCGACTTTGATCGCGAGGCCCTTGCGCGCGAGATCCGCTCGGTGCTTGCCACCTTCGAGCCGCGTCTCAAGGACAGTGCAACAAAGGTTACGGTAACCCTTGGCGACAAAACCGTGGGCCTGAAGATCGAGATAGATGCGGTGTTGATCATGACGCCGACGCCCGAACGCATGCGCCTGCGCACCACGATCAATCTCGATAACGGCTTGGCTCGGACCGAATTTAGGGAAACCTGAGATGGACCGGGTCTTCGTAGAATATTACGAGGAGGAACTGACCCATATCCGCGCGCTCGCGGCAGAATTTGCCGACATGCATCCGGCGGTGGCGCGCAACCTTTCACTCGATACGGTCCCCTGTCCGGACCCTTACGTCGAGCGGCTGCTTGACGGCGTTGCTTTCTTGGCCGCGCGGACCCGGCTCAAGGTCGATGCGGAACGCTCGCGTTTCTCGCGCGCCGTCCTTGATGTTCTCTATCCCGATCTTGTCACGCCGGCGCCGGCAACGGCCATGGTGGTGTTCAAACCCGGCCAGCAGGTCCAGACAATGATTGGGGGCCATGTCGTCAAGCGCAAAACGCGTCTGGTTTCCAGCCTCCTGCCAGGCCTGTCGACGCGTTGCACGTTCACCACCGCCCAGGACATCACGCTGTGGCCGATTGCCATCACCTCGGTCGGCTATTTTCAGGATCGCAGCGCCTTGGCTGCCGCCGGCATCGCTCGGATCGGCGGTGTGAATGGCGAGGCGGCGCTTCGCATCACACTGGCTCGTACCGGAAAAGGCAAGCTCGACGAACTGTCGCTGGACCGGCTTGATCTCTACTTTTCCGCGCGCACCAAGGCACCACTGCTTTTCGACGCGATTTTCGGCGCCTGCTCGGCCCTTGGTGCACGGCCGGAAGGCAAAGCCAACCCGATCTCGCCGTTGCCGGTACCTGAAATGGTCGGCATCAACGATGACGAGGCGCTGATGCCTCGTACACGTCCGACCTTCGAAGGGTACCGTCTTCTGCGCGAATATTTCATGATGCCGGAGCGTTTTCATTACGCTCGGGTTTCGGGATTGCAGCCCATCGTGCGCACGTGCACAGCCGAACTCGAGATCATCTTCATCTTCAGGCGTCCGGTGCCTGAACTTGCTGATGTGACGGCGGCCGATTTTGAACTTTTCGCAACGCCGATCATCAATCTGTTCGAACGTGAGTGCAACGTCATCGAGCTCGATCCGCGCAAGACGCGGCAGGTGCTGCATGCCGACCGCACGCGAGCGCGGGACTTCGAAATCTATCGGGTTGGGGGGGGGGGCGCCGGCCGCCGCCCCGGGGGGGGCGCCCGACAGCGAGGCGGGCGGAACCGAGGGGAAAAACCCCCCGCGCGGTGTGGGT